>JBCCMW010000048.1:0-15760 GCA_039026175.1 Pseudomonadota bacterium | reverse complement strand
GCCTCCTGAACATTTCCAGGGCCTCTATCAAACCGTCATCGATGAAGCGACGGCCTATCTCGAAACCATCTCCCTCGATGATCACCAGGAACGGCAGGACGCGGGGCAAAAGCTCCAGCTTCTGGGCCATGGTAAAGGTTCGGCCCGACAGCACGTCCGACCCGCCCTGGCGCCAGGTCGAGTAGATCGACCAGGCCATGAACAGGCCGACCAGCAGCAGCCCCGGCACCACACCGGCCAGGAACAGCCGGCCGATCGAGGTCTCGGTCGCGATGCCGTAGACGATCATCGTCACCGACGGCGGGATCAGGATGCCGAGCGTGCCGCCCGCGGCGATCGAGCCCGAGGCGACGCCGTCCGGGAACCCGCGTTTGCGCATCTCGGGGATGCCGAGCTTGCCGATGGCGGCACAGGTGGCGGGCGAGGACCCCGACATGGCCGCGAACAGCGCACAGGCCCCCAGGTTCGAGATCACCAGCCCCCCCGGCACCCGGGTCAGCCAGCGGTCCAGCGCCTCGTACAGATCCGCGCCCGCGCGGGTCGAGGCGATGGCCGCGCCCATGATGATGAACATCGGGATCGAGAGCAGGGCGAAGTTGTCGAGCTTGCCGAAGAACACCTCGGGCAGCAGCGACAGCGAGCCCATGCCGTCGAACACGATCAGAAAGCCCGCGGCGACGATCAGCAGCCCGACGGCGACCGAGACGCCGGAGAACAGGACCAGGATGGTGAAGAGGGCGACCAGCGCACCCAGCAGCAGCGGGTCCATCAGCGCGTCTCCGCGTCTTTGGCGAGATCGACGTCGGTGCCGCCCTGTGCGGCCATCCCGCCCTCGGCCAGGCCAAAGGGCCGCTCGATCCCCAGGACCACGCCCAACAGATCCGCGATCACCTGCAGCAGAAACAGCCCAAAGCCCACGGGCACGGCCAGATAGGGGATCCAGAGCGGCGGGTCCCACGGCGTGTTGGACGTCTCGCCCCAGTCCCACGCCTCGTGCCAGAAGCCGTAGCCGTGCCAGAGCATCGCGCCGATCACGGTGATCGTCAGCGCCATCGTCAGCAGCGCCAGCACCCGCCGCGCGCCCATCGGCAGCGCGATCGGGATCAGGTCGACGTTCACGTGGCCGCGCAGGTACTGCACATAGGGCAGGCCCAGCATGGTGGCGCCGATCATCACGTAGGTGACCGCCTCGGTCTGCCAGATCGTGCTCTCGTTCATCACGAAGCGGACCCAGATCATCTGGCAGGTGATGCCGACCGCGCCCACGATCATCAGCGCCGAGGCGAAACCGCAGATCCGGCTCAGCCAGCCGATCACCATGATCACGGGGTTGCCGCCGTGACGGGCGGCCGGGATGGCGTGGGCGGACCCGGACATGGCGTCTCCTCGGCGGTGTTGCGGTGGGCGCGGGGCGGGCTGGCGGCCACGGCCCGGGCCGCCGCCCGGCCCTCCCCGGGGCAGCGGAGAGGCGAGGCGAGGCGCCGTCGGCGCCGTCGGTTCCGCCCCTCCCGCGCGGGAGAGGCGATTGGCAGAGGGTGCCCGCCCCGCATGGTCCGCAAGCCGCGCGACGGTGCGGCGCAGGCGTGGGGCGGCCCGAGGCATTGGGCGGCCCCAGGCGTGGGGCTGCCCCGGGCGTGGGGCGGGCGTCAGCTCACTCGACCGAGAGGGCCAGATCCAGCAGGCGTTGGCCTTCGTCGTTGCCCTCCAGGAACGCCTTGTACGACGTCTCCTGCGCGATCGCCTGCCAGGCCTGGAAGTCGGCCTCCGACATCTCGGCGATCTCGACACCATTGTCGGCGAACACGCGGGCGGCCTCGGCGTCCTGCTTCTTGGCCTCGGCCAGGTAGTAGGCCTCGGCCTTCTCGGCGCCGCGCAGGATGGCGGCCTGCTGCTCTTCGGTCAGACCGTCGAAGGTGGACTTGTTCATCAGCATCGGCTGATACATGAACCACAGCGCATAATCGCCCGCCGGGGTGAAGCAGCTCACCTGCTCGTAGATGCGGTAGCTGACGAACGACGAGGACGAGGTGTTCGCCGCCTGCAGCACGCCGGTCTGCATCGCGTTGTAGATCTCGGACGAGGCCATCGACGCGATCGAGGCACCGGCGCCCGCCAGCATCTGCTCGAACGCCTTGCCGGCTGCGCGGCTCTGCAGGCCGGCCACGTCGTCGGGGCTGGTGATGCACTTGTCGACGCCTGCGAAGCCGCCGGCCAGATACCCGTGTACCAGCACCATCACGTCGTCCTCGGCCATGATCTCTTCGATCTCGGCCATGAAGGCGCTCTCGTTCAGGCGCGCGGCGTGGTCATGGTTCTTCACCAGACCCGGCATCAGGGTCAGGTTGTAGGCCGGGCGCAGGCCGCCGGCGTAGGCCAGCGGGAAGACCGTGGCGTCGAGCTGCCCGCGGGCCAGCGGCTTGTACTGCTCGCGCGGCTTGAACAGAGATTTGGACGGAAAGATCTGCATCTCCAGGCCAACGTCGGCCGCGGCGACCTCTTCGGCCACGATCTCTGCGACCTTGTGGCGGACATCGCTGGTCGACCACTGGTGGCTGATGCGGATCACGGTCTGCGCGTTGGCGGCGGCAGCCGAGATGGCCACCACGGCCGCCGCGATGGCGGTCTTGGCGAGAAAGCGTGTCATCATGTCCTCCCTGCGTCCGCGTTCGTGCGGACGTCCTTGCATCGTCGTCCCGACCATCCGGCCGAGCGCGCGGGACGATCAAGGAGAGACTGTCGGCAGACTGTCAAGCGCGGCTGACCCGTTGTGGCATGTCGGGACCGCGTGATTTCCAAGGCACGGTAGGCGTGGACGGTGTCCTTGGGGCCCGTGACGGGCGCCGCAGCGACGGTGAAGGCGTTCTGCCAACCCCCTAAACGGTGTGCTAAATCCGTCGCAGGCACGCCGTCGGCGGCAGCTTGCGCACAAATCTTGCGCCCGTTTTGATCGAAAATCCCCGAGAGCATGGGACGTGGGTCGAGGCGCCGTCGCAAGGCGGCCAACGCAGGCGCGGCGGGGCGTGTCGGCGGCAGCGGGATCGGGCGACGCAATGGCGGACTTTATCTTCCGCACGACGCCATGGCTGGAGATCGGCGCAGGTCGCGTCTCGCGCCTGGGCGGCATGGTCGCGGATCTTGCCGCGCGGTCGGTGCTGCTGGTGGTCGATCCCGGCGTTCGGGCGCTGGGCCTGACGGCAGAGGCCGAACGGGCGCTCGCCGATGCGGGGCTCGCCGCGCAGATCTGGGACGGCGTGGCGCCCGATCCGACCGAGCCGGCGGTGCTCGCCGCCGTCGCCGCCGCCGGCGCGGCCCGTGCCGACGCGGTGGTCGGTCTCGGCGGCGGCTCGGCGATGGACACGGCCAAGATGGTTGCGCTGCTGGCAGGCTCGGGCGCGCGCCCGGCCGACTGTTACGGCGTCGACCGCGCGCCGGGGCGGCGCCTGCCGCTGGTGCTGGTACCCACCACTGCCGGCTCGGGCTCGGAAGTCACACCCATCGCGGTTGTACGCGTGCCGGGCACCGCGGCAGTGGCCGAGAAAACCGGCGTCGTGGCGCCACAGCTTTTGCCCGATGCTGCCATACTGGACGCCACGCTGACTGTGACACTGCCGGCATCGGTGACCGCAGCGTCCGGGATCGATGCGATGTCCCACGCGATCGAGGCCTATAACAGTGCCGGCAAGAACCCGCTGTCCGACATGCTGGCGGTGCGGGCGTTGGCCATGCTGCGCACCGGCCTGCCACGGGCCGTGGCGGTCCCCGACGATTTGACCGCGCGCGAGGCGATGCTCGTGGGCTCGGCACTCGCGGGCATGGCGTCGGCCAATGCGCCGGTGGGGGCCGGGCACGCGCTGTCCTATCCGCTGGGTCAGCGCCATGGCATCGCGCACGGACACGCCATCGCCGCCATCCTGGCTCCGATGATGGCTTTTAACCGCGCCGATCCCGGGGCCGAGGCGGCCTTTGCCGATCTGGCGCCCGCGCTCTGTCCCTCGGTCGAGGGGCAAGCCCCGACCGCGCGCGTCGATGCGCTGATCGACGCCTTCGCCGCGTTGGGCCCCGATCTGGGGCTGGAGACGCGGCTGAGCGCGCTGGGGGTCGAGCAGGCGGGGCTCGATGCGCTGGCAGCAGACGCGCAGCGCCAGCGCCGCCTGCTCGCCAACAACCCGCGCCCCGTCTCGCACGACGAGGCCCGCGCCCTGTACGAGGCCGCGTGGTGATCGACCGGGTCCCGGGCATCCCCAAGCCGCCGGCCGGCGCGCCTCCGGACACGCCTCCTGCCGTGCCCCCGGCCCTGGCCCCCGGCGGGTCGCGCCGGGCGGGCCGCCGGCGCCTGCGCGCGGCGCTGCCCCGGTTGGCGGTGGCGCTGGCGCTGGGTCTCGGGCTGGCGCTGGTCCAGGCGTCGCCCTTCGGCCAGTGGTTCGAGCGGCACATCGGCCTCGTTTCGCTCTACTGGCTGCGCGGGCCGGTCCAAGCGCCGCCGGGTGCCGTGATCCTGGCGCTCGACGACGCAGGGGCCGAGTGGGTCGGCATGCACGCCGAACGTCCCGAGCGGGTGTCGCCATCGTTGGCCCGCTGCCTGCGGCCCCAGGACCGCGCGGCGCTGAGCTTCATCACCAACGTCGATGGCCTCACCCGCAGCTTCTATGCCTGCGTGGTCGAGCGGTTGCGCGCGCGGGGCGTGCGGACAGCGGCCTTCGACATCGTCTTCCGCCGCTCCAAGGACGGCGACGCGCGCCTGGCCGCCGCGCTGGCCGCAGGGCCGCCCTCGACCGTGCTGGTGGGCTTCGACACCATCGGCAGCGGCGCGGTGCTGCGGCGCGAGGTGCCGGTGGCCGCGGTTGCCTCGGCGACGGCGCCGGCGTTCTTTGTGGTGGCGACCGACAGCAGCGAAATGGTGCTCGGCTATCGTCGGCGCGTGCCCTGGGGCGATCCGCTGCCGCCCCTGCCCGAGGCGGCGCGCGCCCTGGCGGAGGGACGCGCCGCGACGCCGGCCGAGGCCGATGGGCTGGCGCCGTTCTGGCTGTACGGCCCGGCCGGCTCGCTGCCGCGGCTCTCGCTGCCCGAGCTGTTTGCCGAGCCTGCCGCGGGCAGCGATCCGTTGGCGGATGCCGTGGTCTTCGTCGGGCTGTCCGAGCTCGACCGACCCGGCACGTCGGACCAGTTCCGCACCCCGATCCGCGGCGCAGCGATCGACGCCATCGCCGGGGTCGAGCTGGCCGGGACGGCGTATCTGAACGCGCTGCACGGCGACCGGCTGATCCAGGCGGGCCAGGCGATGGTGCCTGCCGCCGCTGGGACCAGCGCGATGTGGCTGAACGGTACGATGACCGTGCTGATCGGTGCCTTTGCAGCAGGGGTCGCCGGTCGCGGCGGCGGCTGGCGCGGTGCGGGGCTGCTGCTGGGCGGCGCCTTGGTGCTGGGCGCGCTGTCGGCGTGGTTGTTTGCCGTCGCCCAGCTCTGGCTGCCCGTCGCGGTGCCGGTGGTTGTGCTGCCGATGACCGCAGCGGTGGTGCTGGCCGGCGGTTTTGCCCGGCTCCGGCGCCAGGTGACGCGCCGGCTGGTGGCCCCGGTGGCGGCCAATCTGTTGGCCGGCGGCGGCGCGCCGCACCCGCTCGAGCAGCGGCCGGCGGTCGTGATGTTCGCCGACCTGCGCGACTCGGTGGAAATGAGCGAGGCGCTGGGCGGCGCGATTTGGAGCCGGCGGCTGCCGGCCTTCCAGGGCGGTGTCGCTGAGGCGGTCCACGAGGCGGGCGGCATCGCGGTCGAGATCGAGGGCGACGCCATGCTCGCCATCTTTCCGGCCGACCCGGCGCTGGCGGCGGCGCCCGAGGCGCTGGACGGTCCGGCCGCGGCGGCCTGCGCGCTGGCCGCAGCACTGGTCGAGGCGGCGATGCGCGAAGCGACCGCCCACCCCGAGACGCACAGCCTCGCCGCCACGTTGCCGGTCGTCGTGTGTGGCCAGGCGCTCGGCCTCGTCTCCGAAATCGCGCCCGATGGTCCCACGGCCACAACGGCCGCAATGGCGCCCGCATTTCGTCTTCGAATCGGACTTGACGCTGGCGCAGTCTCGATGGGTGAGACAGAAGGCGGCGGCCGCTACGCCTTTCGCGTGTTCGGACGCGCGGTCCATGTGGCCAAGCGGCTGCAGGACCTCGCGCGCGGGATGGTGGCCGACGATCCGGCAGCGTCGATCGCCGTGGTGACAAGCAGCGTCGCCCGCGCGGCCGAACGAGGGGGATATCCCGGGGCGATGGTACCGCTGGGTCAGGTGCGACTAAAGGGCATCGCGGTGCCCCATCTCGCCTACCGATTGAGGTAGCTCATTTTTACATCAAGGATTGCGGAATAGATATTTATGAAAGCTGAGCGCGAGGCGGCGATGACCGGTCAGGGTGCGCCGCAGGCAGGGCGGCGCGGGCACAAGCTGCCGTGTGCCGTGCATGGCATTCTGATCCTGGTGCTCGGCTTTTTTGCGCTTGCGGAGCCGGGATTTGCGCAGCCTGGGTTTGCGGCAGCGGCCTGCGTCGGTGGTGGCGATGTCGTCGCGGTGGACGGTGTGGTGACGCTGCGCGAGGGCGGCGCTCTGCGTCCGCTGCAGGTGGGCGATCGGGTCTGTCCCGGTGCGGTCGTGGTCACCGGCGCCGACGGGCGCGTCGAGCTCTATATCGCCGACAGCGAGACCGTGGTCGGCCTCGCGCCGAACGGCGAGATGCAGATCGCCGTCACCGCCGCGGGCGCGCCCGGCGATACCGTGACGCTGTACGACGGCGTGCTGCGCTTTCTGTCGTCGGTACGCCAACGCTTCGAGGTGCGGAGCCTGGAGGCGACCGCCGGCATCGACGGGACCGAGGCGGTCGTCGCCCTGGGGGCCGAGGGCATGCTGGTGGCCGTGCGCGAAGGCGCGGTGCAGCTCTCGACCGTGGATGCGGCGCGCAGCCTGCAGGCGGGCGAGGCGGGCCTGGCCACGGCCGGCGACGTGCGGCTGCTCGACCGCTCGGCGGAGCGGGCCCTGTCGCCGCGGCTTGCGCGCCTGGCCGTCGACCCGCAGGGCGCCAGCGACTGGGCCATCCATTTCCCGCCGCTGGCGCTGGCGGGGGCGGATACGCGGCTGCGCGCAGCGGCGCGGGCGCTGGAGGCATCGGATCCCGACCGGGCTCGGGCTCTGACCGTCGAGGCGCGCACGGCCGCCAGGGCATCGGGCAACGCCGAGGCGCTGGCGCGGGCCGAGGCGCTGGCCAGCATCGTCGCCTTTGCGCGCGGCCGGCCGGACGAGGCAATCGCCAGCGCCGATGCCGCCGTCGCGGCCGCGCCGGACCTCGCTGCCGCTCAGATCGCCGCCAGTTATGGCGCGCAGGCCCGCGGCAACCTGCGCGCGGCCGAGCGCGCGGCCGAGCGTGCGGCCGATCTGGACATCGACGACCCGTTTACCGCCGCCCGCGCGGCCGAGGTTGCGTTGCTGCGCGGTGCCGTGCGGCAGGCCGGGCGGCGGGCGGAGCGCGCCATGCAGCGCGGTCCCAGCGCGCTGGCCGAGGCGGTGCTGGGCTTTGTGCGGCTCGAAACGTCGGACTACGACGCGGCCGCGGCCGCGTTCCAGCGCGCCATCGCCATCGACAGCGAGGATCCGCTGCCGCGCCTTGGCCAGGGCGTGCTGGCGATCCGTCAGGGCGACGTGGTCGAGGGTCGGCGCGCGCTCGAATCCGCCGCCGCCCTGTCGCCGCGCCTGGGGTCGCTGCGCACCTGGCTCGGCCGCGCCTATGCCGCCGAAGGGCTCGCCGACAAGGCACAGGCCCAGTACGCGCTGGCCCAGGCGGCCGACCCCGACGATCCGCTGCCCTGGCTGCTGGCGGCCGAAGCGCTGTTTCGCGAGAACCGCCCCGTCGAGGCGCTGGCGGCCGTGCGCGCGGCCGAGGCACGGGGTGGCCAGCGCGCTACGCTGCGCGACGAGCGCGGCCTGGCCGAGGACCGCGCCGTGCGCGCCGGCGCCATCGGCCGCCTGTTCCAGGTGCTGGGTTTCGACAAGCAGGCCGAGGACACCGCCGCCCGCGCGGTGGAGGCCGACGCCGCCAACGCGGGCGCCCACGGCGTGCTGGCCGACAGCCTGCGCGGCCGCTCGCGGCGCGAGATCGCAACGCTGTCGGCCGCCTTTGCCCAACAGGTCTGGCGTCGCCCGTCGTCCGACACGCTGGACCCCGCGCGCCAGGAGATCGACCTCGCGCTACTCGATCCCGTCGCCGTGGCCCGCCCGTCGTTCGTCGAGCTGTCGCCGTTCTTCGATCAGGACGGGTTCTCGGCCGTGGCGACGGGTCGGCTGGGCACCCAAGGTACCCGGGGCGGCACGCTGGCGGCGACGGCCAAGGCGGGCAACGTTTCGGTTGCCCTGGGCGCCATGCAGGACCGCACCGACGGTGTGGTGGCGAACAACGAGCTGGAGACCAGCATCGCGATGATCGAGGTCCGCGGCCAGCTGACCCCGCTGATGGACGTGTTCGCCGAATACCGCTACCGCCAGACCGAGGCAGGCGATCGCACGTTGGCTTTCGATCTGACCGACACCAACCAGACGCTGGACACCACTCTGGAGCGTAACACCGCGCGGGTCGGTGCCCGCTGGCGGCTGGGCGCCGACCAAGATCTGGCGACGGTCCTGACCTTCACGCGCCAGGACACCGAGCTGACGACCGCGTCATTCCTCGGGTCGCAAAGAAGCGCTCAAGACGCGTCGGGGCTGGATTGGCAGGCGCAACATGTCTGGCGGGGGCGGGGCGTTGGCCTGGTCAGCGGCCTCGCCGTCGCCGAAGCGGACGAGGCGGGCGCGCTGTTTGCGTCTTTTGCGCCGTTCGCTCTGCAGCCCGTTCCGCTGGGCGAGCAGAGCCGCCAGGCGACGGCCTACAGCTATGCGACGCTGGATCTGGGGCCGCGCGGGGTGATGCCGCTGCCGGGCGCTGCGCGGGCCAGCCTGACGCTGGGCGCCAGCGTCGATCATTTCGACATCGAGCGGTCGTCGCAGGGGGTGCGCACGCGCGACACGCGGTTCAATCCCAAGATCGGGCTCCGCCTGGAACCTGTGCCTTGGGTCACGATGCGCGGCGCCTGGACCCAGACCGTGACGCCCGCGCTGGTGGCGCAGCAGCGGCTGGAGCCGCAGACGGTGGCGGGCTTTGCCCAGGTCGCCGACCAGGTGGCGGGTGTCCGGGTGCGCCAGGCGGGCGCCGGGCTCGAAATCCGCGCGACGCCGTGGCTCACGTTTTCGGGCGAGTATCTGCGCCAGCGGATTGCGGGTCCGCCGGGCACGGTGTTCGCCGGCGCGCCGGACAGCAAAGTGCGCGAGGTCCGCGGTGCCGTGGATATGCTGCTGATCAACCGCGTCGCGTTGTCCTTCGCCGGCGAGCACATCGATGCCGAGACGCCCGGCGCCAGCACCGAACTGGACCTGTTCCGGGTGACCGAGGCGACGGCGCAGTTAGCCTGGTTCGATCCCTCGGGCTTTTTTCTCAGCGCGCGGGCAGGGTATGCGTTCCACCGTTTCGTGCTGGGCGCCGACAGCGACACGGACAGTTTCCCGTTGCTGGATTTCGCCGCCGGATACCGGCTGCCCGAAGGGCGCGGCGTTGTCTCGGTCGAGATCCGCAACGCCGGCGATTTCGACTTCGGGTTCTACGACCGCATCGCGCTTCCGCAGGCCGAGTTTGCGCAGCCGCGGTACGCGCGTGAGTTTTCCGTAATTGGACGGTTCACGATCGGTTTTTGAACACGCGGGCGTTCAAGGTGCCGCTTAACTTTACACGATCAAATTAGTCTCGATTCGGGGCCGTCGTTGGGAGACCGATTCTGGTTAAGTTTCAGGGGCGCCACTCATCGCGCCTCCACCGTCAGTCCGTCTTCGCAAAAGGAGTGTCTTGGATGACGAAGACTTTGAAAACCCTCACACTGGCAGCCGCGCTGACGGCTTTTGCCCTCCCGGCCGCCGCGTACCACGGGTCTTGCGATGCCATGCACCCGACGGGCAGCACCGAGCGATGTATCACCCGGACCACTGTCGACAATTTTGAACCCGGCGTCGGCGGCTTTCAGAGCTGCGAGAGCGGCCCCGCGGGCAGCGGCGACGTACAATACGATTACTACACGGTCTTCGCCGGCACTGCGCACTACATTTGCAGCCACTATCACACCTGTTCGCAGGTGCAGAGCGTCGATCCGAATTCCTACGCGGCCTTCTGCCCCTAAGCGATCGCCCGGTAGCCCCGGGGTAGCGCTCCGGGGCGCCACCCTGGGGCGCCACCCTGGGGCTCCACGCAGGGTCCCCGCTCCGGGTCCCCGCCCGGGGGGGTGTCAGAACTCTGGGGTCAAAACTCTGGGGTCATTGCTCTGGGGCGATCACTCTCGGCCAGGCTCTCGGCCCGCGGCTGGGCCGGCGGCGGGCCCGGTCTACTCGGCGGCCTGCGTGCCCCCTGGTGGGGCGCTCGCGGGTCGCTGCTCCATCGCCAGCGGCAGCGCCACGCGGAAAAAGCTGGTCCCGTTGGTGCGGAACACCACGGTCAGCGTGCCGGCCATGCCGGCCATCATCGCCCGGCTGATCGCCAGGCCCAGGCCGGCGCCGCCCACCCCCTCGGCCCGCCGGCCGCGGGCGAACTTGGCGAAGATGTCCTCCGCCTCCTCGCGCGTCACGCCGCCGCCGTTGTCCGACACGTCGACAAACAGCCGCCCGCTGCCGGCGTGCATGGTGACGGTGATCCGCGGCTCGGGCGCGGTGTTGTACTTCATGGCATTGGACAGCAGGTTGATCAGCACCTGCACCAGCCGGTCCGCGTTGGCCGCGACGACGGCGCCCTCGGCCTCGTCCACCACATCCGTGCGCACGCCGCGCTCGAACGCCAGGCCCGCGACGCCGTAGATCGCGCTGTCCACCACCGTGCGCGCGGCCACGGGCGCGATGGCCAGCGGGCGGCCCCCGGCCTCGAGCCGGCTGATGTCGAGGATCTCGTCCAACAGCCGCGTCAGGCGCAGGCACTCGGCGTGGATAATCCCGGTAAAGCGGTCGCGCTCGGCATGGCTGAGACTGTCCTCGGCCATCAGGATCTCGGCAAACGAGCGGATCGAGGTCATTGGCGTGCGCAGCTCGTGGCTGACCTGGCTGAGGAAGTCGTCCTTCTGGCGGTCCAGCCGGCGCAACCGGTCGTTGGCGCGGCGCAACTCGTTGGCGGTGGCCTCCAGCTCGTCGGTCTTGTCGGCCAGCCTGGCCGAGGTCTCGATCAGCCGCTGCGTTTCGTCCGCGATGTCGATCAGCTCGGTCAGCGACGTGACCTCGCCCCCGATCGCCCGCATCACCATCGCGTGCGCCGACGCGCCGCCGACCGAGCCGGCCAGCTCGCGCTCGAGCCGCGCGATCATCGCATCGTCTGCCGCGGGCAGCGCGTCCACCAGTCCCTGCTCGCGGGCCATGCCGTCGAACAGCCGGCGCGCAGGCTCGGTGCCGAGGATGCGCTGGGCCAGGATGAACAGATCCTCCGACGCCGCCTCGCGCCGCACGAAACGCGGGGTCTCGCCGCCTGCGCCGCGGAACACCTCGACGAACAGCACGCCCTGGAGCCGCTCCAGCGGTCGTGTGCCCGAGGCCATGGAGAGGAACAGGAACAGCAGCGTATTCACGCCCAGGCTCCAGACCGTGGCGTGCACCAGCGGGTCGGTATCGGCCAGCCCCAACAGCGCCTGGGGTCTGAGCGCTGCGACGCCGAAGGGGCCTTGGGCCAGCACCTGGGGCGGGAACACGCTGCCGATGGCCGGCAGATACAGGGTGTAGAGCCAGATCAAACCCCCCGCCGAGAGACCGGCAATGGCGCCCAGCCGGGTGGCCCCGCGCCAGAAGATGCCGCCCAGCATCGCCGGCAGAAACTGCGCGACGCCTACGAAAGCGGTCAGCCCCATCGCGGCCAGCGCCGCCTCCTCGTCCGCGACGCTGAGGTAAAGAAACCCCAGCGCCAGCAGGCCCGCGATGGTCACCCGCCGCCAGGTCAGCAGCAATTCGCGCACATCGCCCGAAGCCGCCCGCCCGGCCAGCACCTTGTTCAGCGCAATGGGGGCGACGATGTGGTTCGAGACCATGATCGACAGCGCGATGGACGCAACGATCACCATCGACGTGGCCGAGGAAAAGCCACCGATAAAGGCCAGCAGCGCCAGCTCCTGCTGTTCGAAGTAAAGCGGTAGCTGGATGACGAAGAGATCCGGGTCCGACCCCGGCGGCAGCCACGCCAGCCCCGCAATCGCGATGGGCAGCACGAACAGGCTGATCAGCAGCATATAGAGCGGGAACATCCACGACGCGGTTACCAGGTGCCGCTCGTCGGTGTTCTCGACCACGGTCACGTGGAACTGGCGCGGCAGGCACAGGATTGCGGCGCCGGCCAGGATGGTCATGGTGAACCAGCGCGGGCCGAACGCCGTATCGGGGTCCACCATCTCGGCCGGCATGCGGTCGAACACCGCGCCGATCCCGCCGGCGACGCCCCAAACCGCAAAAACGCCGACGGCGATCAGCGCGATCAGCTTGGTCACGGCCTCCAGCGCGATGGCCGCGACGACGCCGTGGTGGCGCTCGTTGGCGCTGATCGACCGGGTGCCGAACAGGATGGTAAAGGCCGCGAGCCCGCAGGCCGCCCAGAACGCGGTCCGCGTCGCATGCTCGGCGCCCGAAATCGCCTCGAAGCTGGTGACGATCGAGCGGAGCTGCAGCGCGATGTACGGCGTGGTCGCGATGACCGCGATCACCGTCACGATGACCGCCAGGGTCGGCGATTTGCCATAGCGCGAGGACACGAGGTCCGCGATCGAAGTGATGCGGTGCACCCGGCCGATGCGCACCAGTTTGCGCAGCGTCCACCACCAGCCGATGAACACCAGCGTCGGCCCGATGTAGATGGTCGCGAACTCCAGCCCCGAACGGGCGGCCAGGCCCACGGCGCCGTAGAATGTCCACGCCGTGCAATAGACCGACAGCGACAGGGTGTAGACCAGCGGCGAGTGCAGCAGCCCGCCCCGCCGCAGGCCCTGCCGGTCGGCCGAGAAGGCGACGACGAAGAGCAGCACGACATAGCCCAGCGCCACCGTCAGCAGCAGGTCCTGCGAGAGCATCGCCCTAGTGCCCTGGACCGGTGCGTGCGTGCGCGGGCGCCCCCGGATCGGCGCCTGCCGCCCTTTCGGGGCGGTCGCCTGCGCTCTCGCCCGGGCCGGAGGCGGTGCGCACCCGCCAGCGCCGCGAGATGCCCGCGCTGGCCGGATCGTTCAGCATGCGCCGGGCCACCGACCTGGCGGCCAGGATCAGCGCGATCCAGCCGCCGAAGACGTAGGCGACGACGACCGGCACACCGAACAGGCGCCCGTCGACCGCAAAGGCCTGGGCCAGCGGGCTGAGAAACAGGATCACGCCGGCCAGCGGCAGCCCCATCGCGGCGTCGCGGGCGCGGCGCAGGGCAGCGCCCGGCTCGGGCTGGTTGCCCGCCCCCGCCGCGCCGCCGCCCAGCGATCGCTCATAGGCGCTGGCCGCCGGGTCTTGGTCCGCGCTGCGCAGGGGCGCAGGCATCAGACGGTGCGCACGCCCGCCGCGCGGCCCTGGTCCACGAGGCGACGCACGGCATCCACCACCTCGGCGTTGGCGAAGGGCTTCGAGATGAAGGCGTCGGCCCCCAGGCGCAGCGCCGTCTCGCGGTCCTCGCGCTGACCCTTGGCGGTGAGCATCACGATGGGCAGCGTCAGACATCGCGCGCTGGCGCGCAGCCGGCGCAGCGCCTCGAACCCGTCGATCCCCGGCAGCATGACGTCCAGCACCAACAGTGCGGGCGGCGCCGCGATGGCGCGCTCGACCACCCGCTCGCCGTTGGTCTCGACATCGACTGCGAAGCCGGCGCGTCCCAGCAGAAAGCTCAGCGACGCCACGATGCTGGGTTCGTCCTCGGCGAGCAGGACGCGCGCTGCGTGGTCGCCAGTCCTCTCTGGCTCAGCCATGGTTACCTCCCGCGGCGCGTCGCGCCGGCGCGGCGGATTTTACCCGCTCTTCATGCACTATCGACGCGTCGGCCGTTCGGCGCAACGCCCAGGGGCGTACGGCCGCGCGATCGCGCCGCAGGGATGTGCCGTTGCGGGGCATCGGGTGCCGGTCGGTCCCTATCCCGGGCCTGCCGCCCGCGCCCCAGACGCCCCGCGCGCGGGCGCGGGCGGGGGCCCGTCCGGTCAGCCGACGGCGGGGACGGCGCGGTGGGTGCAGGCTGTGCGGGGGCAAATGCCGCAGGACTGGCCGACCGGTGCCGTGTCCAGCGCGGCGGCGCCATAGACGGTCGCGCTGGCGGCCTGTGCGTCCAGCACCAGCATGTCGGTCACCGGCTGGGCCAGGCTGCCATAGCCGGCGGGCCGCCCCGGCCGGGTCCGCGCGACGAATAGGAAGGAGAGCCCGGTCGGAAACGCCGCGATCTGGGCCAGCGTCTCGCCCGGCCGCACGGCGGCGCGGTGGTTGATCCACAGCGGACAGGCCGCACCGTGGCGCGGGACGGCAAAATTGGGGATGCTGCGCACCTCGGTCGCCACGCCCGCGGCGTTGGTCTCGAGATAGCCGAAACGCGGACGCCCGGGCGCGGGCGGCAGACAGGCGAGCCGCCGGAACGCCACATCCACGGCGATCCCCAGCCGCTCGGCGATACGCTCGACATCGTAACGCTCGACCTCGGCCGTCGGGGCCAGCGCGGCGAGCGGCGCGGCAGCGGCATCGGCGGCATAGCGCTGCAGGCGGCGGCGGGCAAAGGCCGCGGCGTCGGCCGTCTCGACCCAGGGTGCGCGGTCCACGATCGCGGCCACCGCCGTCTCGGCCGCCGGCGTGTCGCGCGCGGTCTCGATCTCAGCGAAATGGTTGGCGCGCGCCTCGAACAGCGCGTCCACGGCCTCGACCGGGCCCAGACTGGGTCGCTGCACCCCGGCGGTCGTGTCGTGGGCGCGGTCGAAGTAGCCCGCCAGCGCGGTGCCGACCTCGGACAGTGCCGTGCTCTCGTCGGCGACGATCTCGGTGAACCGTGCCCGGTCTTCGGCGCCCAGATCGCCAACGTCGCGCAGGATCTCGGCCGCGGCGCGCAGGGCGGCGGTGTGGGTCAGCATCCGGTGCACCGCCTCGCCCAGGAACGGGTCGTGGGTCAGCCGGTCGTTCAGCGCCTGGGTCAGCGCCGCCAGCCCGCGCTCCGAACGCGCCAGCCGGGCCATCGCCTCGGCCCAGCCCGGAAACCGGCCGACCAGCTCGCCCGCCTGCTCCTGCGGCATCGCCAGCGCCGCGTGGCGCGGGTCGGCGGCGATTTCGGCCAGCGCGTCGAACAGCCGTCGTTCGGCGGCGCCGTCCAGCGCCTCGCGGTCGACGCCCAGCGCCTCGGCCACGCGCAGCATCAGCTTGCCAGCGATGCCGCGTTTGTTGCGCTCGATCAGGTTGAGATAGCTGTGTGAGATGCCCACCCGGCGGGCCAGTTCGGCCTGGGTCAGCCCCAACTCTTGACGCCGCGCCCGAATGCGCGCGCCCACGATGCCCGGCGAAGAGAGCCCCGGCGACGAGAGCCCAGGCGATGCTGAATTGGGCGATGCTGAATTGGGCGAGACGGAATTGGGCGACGCCGAGTTAGGCGACGGAGGGCCGGACGACGAGCGGTTGGGCGCCGAGGGGACGGCGGCCTCGGCGGCGGCGGCGGGCGGTGTCGCGCTCCTGGTCGCGGGCGACGGGGTCGGCGGCATGGCT
>JBCCMW010000047.1:0-15768 GCA_039026175.1 Pseudomonadota bacterium | reverse complement strand
CTTCGAGCACGTGACGGCCGAAGGTTTGTCGCTCAACATGGCGCAACCCGACGAAAGACGCGCCGTCGAGGTCGACGGTCCTTGGCATTACCTGAAGGACGCCGAGGGTCGATGCGTCGGCGAGAATGGCGCAACACGTTTCAAGTCGCGGCTTCTGCGACGGCTCGGCTGGGACGTCACGCACGTGCCGTTCTTCGAGTGGCCCCAAGGTAGCGTCGAGGTTCAAGACGCCTACCTTCGAGCGAAGCTCCCTCCGGCGTGAGCTCAGTAGTGGTTTTTATAGCCCGCTCTCTCCCAGTGACATTGTGGGGTAGAATGCCACACATCACTAGGCACAATGCGCGCCACACATCACTAGGCAGTGCTTGTTTGTGGAAGCCATGACTGGCCAGGTCAGCGTCCCTGCTTCCTTGTCGTGGGTGACTGCGAGCTCGCGTTGATAACGTTGAGCTTGTCCTGCGGTGTAGTGGCTGATCGCGACATCGGTCTGCAGGTCATGTGCAAACCGACAGGATGGAGGTCTAAGTGTGAGGTGTTTGTTGTTTGTAATTGCGTGACTTCGCATCCACTGAGGGTACTTGCTGCCGCCAGCGTCCACCTGCTCCACGCACGGAGAAGATGCGAAGTGAAGAAGCAAGATCGCGACGATGCGACACGTGCCGCGCCGAGGGTGCGAGAATGCGATGCAGCAAGTGCAACGAGCTATTCTTCTGTGATCGCGAGTGCCTGCGAAAAAGCTGGCATGTCCACAAGCGCCTGTGCGATGGCCCTCGCAAGTGGGTGTCCGTCGAAATGGCGGTGGAGCGCACCCTTCTGAAGCTTCCACGAGACCCCGTGCCCGTGCCTGCCACAGCGACGTGCTACGTGTGCCTCGAGGGGGGCGATCTCCGCCGGCAATGCGCATGCCGCGGCCCGACAGCGGGTTACGCACATCTTGAGTGCTTGGTCGACGCAGCGAACGACATAACCCGTCTCTTGAGGTGCCCTTTGTGCTTCCAGCTACGTACCGGGACCATGATTGTGGAGCTTCCGCGAATGTGGTGGCGACGAGTGCGCGACCGCGACGGGTCCGAAAGCGGAGTGGAACAGATTCTCCATATGTCGTTGTACCAGTCTGGCGAAGTCGAAGCCGCCGCGAGCTTGAGACCGTCGAGCGCTGCGCTAACGTCAGATGAGCTGGTTTCGCGCGCCGTTGCCCACTTTCAAGCTGGCAGATACCACGAATCGATCGAAGAAGCCGACAGAGCAATGGCGTTGGACGGACCCGTGTGTCTCACTGCTGGTTTGCGCGTTAAGACTCAATCGCTCGCGGCGCTTGGCCGATTCGACCAAGCGGAAATGGTCGCGAGGACGTGTGTGCAACAAGCTACGCTGCGTAGGGGTGCAGACTCACAAAGTGAGCTCACGGCCAGATTTTGGTACGCACAGGCGCTCAAGGCAGCCGGTCGCCTCGACGAGAGCAGACGCATCTTGCGACAGGTTCTCAGCACTCGAACTCGGCTCATGGGGCCAGATGATATTGGAACTCGCGACGTCGCCAGGGAACTCGCCGAACTTGAACAACTGCCATAGTCGACAGTCTTCGACGGCATAGCAACGAGCTTTGCCCACGAGGTTTCACATGGCTGATCTGCACGCGGTGCTGGAGACGCACCTGGCCGACTGCCAGGCAGGCTGGAGCATCGGCTCCTTTGGCGCGATCGCCGAGTTCCACCACGACGACGGCGAGGCGCCCATCGTGATCGGGCCGCTGACCCGCGCCACCCCGCGCGGTGCTATCCGGATCGAGCGCCTGGAGGATGTCGAGCCGGTGGCGTGGGAGGCGTTGAGCAAGAACCCCGAGCGTTGGCAGCACGGCGTCGCGCTGTGCATGCCGGCGGCCCAGGCGCGCCGCGCTGCGCGGACCGTGCTGACCGACCTCGGCCCCGACGCCGACGCCATTCGCGCGGCCGACCGCACGGCGATCCGGTTCGACATGGGGCTGGGTCAGGCCAACGTGGATTTCTGCATCCGCACCGACGATCCCGACCTGATCGCACTGCTCCGGGCCCAGGACGGGCGATCGCTGTTCGATCCGGGCAATCCCGCGATGGGCGCGATCCTGAAGGCGCATCCGCACCGGGTCGCGCTGTCGGCCGTGGGGCGCTGCGAGGTCTACCAAAAGATCGGCGGCCCCGACACGGGCGGGGTCTCGCCGCTGGGACCGCACACCCACGTGCTGCCCAAGCTGATGGCCGCCGGGCGGACCCACTCGGCCAACATCCCCGTTCCCGAGGGGCTGATGCCCTGTGCCATGCTGCACCCGGGCAACCCGACGATGACGCCGCTAGGCCAGGATCGGGCCTTCGATACGCGTCTGTTCGAGCGTTTCCAGGGGCTGCTCTCGGCTTGGGGCCCGCCCGGCTATCTGGTCACCAAGCACCGCGCCTGGGCGGCGATCGAGGCGGGCGATGACCCGGGCCAGACCGTCGCCTCGACCCGCATCGAACGCACGGCGCTGCGCAACGCCATCCGCCAGCGCGCCCGCAGCCATGGTGCAACGCCGTCCCTTGCCACCTGGTCGGCCGCCCACGACCTGGGCAACATCGATGTCGAGGCCGACGCCGACAGCCCCGGCCACTAGGCCATGCCGCAACGCCGCCGCCGCCCGCGGCGCTGCTGGCCCCGCGGCGGCGCGTTCCGGCACGCCGTGCCGCGACCGACGCTGCAGGCGGTCGCGCGGTGCTGAGGCGCCGCGATCAGAGGGTAACCTTGCCGCGCATCCTTGGGACTTGGCCGCGCCTATAGCCGGCGACCCCGCACAGGCACCCGCGCCGACCAGGAAGCAGAGGCGTCGAAGCGCGGTGGCAGCGCGGTCCGGGTGCGGGCGTGCTGTCGCAGGGGCTCGGCGGGCGATGGAGGCCGGCGGGGCGGGCGTTAAAGCTGATGCCCCGAACCGCTGGCTGCGCCAGGAGCAGGAGTTCGACGATGACGCCACGCCCCTTCGCCCTCGCAACGGTGCTGATCTGGTCGAGCGTCGGGACGCTCGCCGTCGCCCAGGACACTGTCACCGACCGGTTCGACCCCGACAGGCCGGCCGTCGCCCAGGTCGAGGCACAGGCGACGCGTCTCGGCATCCCGCTGAAGGACGTCACCCAGGCGATCTTTGCCGGCCAGTACGCGCCGCATCTGGACGATCTGAACCGCGCCGCGCGCGAATTGGCCGACGTGGACTGCGAGGCGATCTTCCAGGAATGGTCGCAGAGCGTCGCCATGCCGCCCGAGAGCGCGCGACTGATCTTCGACTGCGATCACTTCTCGGGCCGGCTCGGCGACGACCTGGACAGCGCCTGGGCCGAGCGCTTTGGCCGCATGACGCGCGCGAACGCGCTGCAGGTCGCCAAGCGCCAGGCCTTTCGCTGGCACCAGGGTTTTGGGAAGCCGGACTGGGCCGCCCCCGGCCAGACGCTGGCGGACATGGAGGCGACGCCGGCGACACGCGCGATCCTGGACGAGGCGCAGGGCCTTGCCCCGTTCAGCGTGTTCACCGCGCTCTGGGCCGATGAGGAGTATGCGCCGAAGCGCTGCGTCTATACCCAGCGGCTGGCTGCGCTGAACCCCGACATCGCGCCCGACTGCAAGGACGCCGAAGCGCTGGCGCGGCGCGATCGCGCGCTGTCCGATCTGGGCAAGGAGGCGGCGCTGGCCCAAGCCGGCGGCGACCTTTTCGGCGATGCGATCACGGGCGCGGGCTCTCGGCTGCGGCTGATGGCGCACGGCGCCTTCGACGCGCTGGAGTTCCGGCTGGAACAGGACGCCGACGCACTGTCCGAAAGCCTGCGCGCCCGGCCGGGGGGCAACCCCGTCGGTCCCATACTGGACTTCCTGGCCATCGTGACCGGTACCGGGCGCCCGGGCGACACGGCGATCAGGGCGCGCGAGACCGCGCGCAAGCGGCGCTATGCCGAGATCGCGGCGACCTACATTCTGTCGCGCATGGCGCTGCACGGCGACTGTGGGCTGCCGACTGTGGCGTTGCGATACTCGCGCAGCGTGTCGCTGGAATGGCGCAACGGGTTCGGCCACTACCTGGGGTCCGGGCCAACCTACACCGCCACCGACGATTTCACCGTCGACCGCCGGTTCGAGCGCACCGTGCTGGATTTGCGCGCGGCGCCCCAGGCGGTGCCGCCGGCGGTATTCGCCCCCTTCGGCCCCATCGTGCGCCGGCTGCCGTGCGACAGCGAGGTCCGCGCGATCCTGGAGGATAACATGCTGGCGTTCATGGCCGGCGAACCGCCGGTCCACCGGCGCGACCTGGACACCCCCTTTCGACCCTGACCTGCCCGCAACGACCCCGTCGCGTCGCCTGCGTTGCGGCGCCCAGTGCCCCGGTCGTCTGTGCCCCGGTCGTCTGTGCCCCGGTCGTCGGGGTCTCGGTCGTCGGTGCCCCGGCGATGACCGGGTGCCGCGCGGCGGGTCATCGCGGCCCGCGGACGGGGGGTTGACGTCGAGCGACCCGGGCTTCGTCAATAGCGGGCGGTCGCCTGACGCCGCGTGCGCCGCACAGGCGGCGGTGGGATCTGGGAGATCGGTCGATCATGGCGCGCACACCGACCGGATCCCAGGCGCCCCAGATGGGCATCCACGCGATGTTGGACGGGCTGAACCGCGACCCGTACCTGCGCCTGATCGCCGGCGGTGCCAACATCCTGTCGGTGTTCGACGATCTCAAGTACGACCGCGCCGACGCCGATATGCTGTCGCCCGCCATGCGCGGCCGGGCCATCGACAAACTGCAGCGGATCGGCTTTCGCCAGACCTCCGGCACGGTGCTCATGCACGGCGGGTCCGGCATTCGGTTTCTGTTGCCCAAGTTCCACGCGCTTGGCGCCTCGCCCTTCGATATCGCGCGCTATACCGAGCGGCGGGAGGCGGATTTTCTGGTGCTGACACCCACTCAGACGGCGTGCCAGTTCATCGACCGTTTCCCGCTGGCCGAGGCGATCCAGCGGATCCGAGACCTGATCGAGACCCAGCCGATCAACCTGTTTCGTCTGATGGACTATCTGGAGCACACGCCGGGGCATCGCGAGTTTCTGTCGGCGATCGGCCATCTGAGATATGTGCAGCGGATGGCGGTGGAGTCCGAACCGCTCTGCCGCCGGCGCGCCCTGGGCTGAGGCGCCGCGCCGCTCTGCGCCTGTGCGGCAGCGCACCTGTTCGGCGGCGGGGCCGCGCGTCGGCGGGCCGCAGGACCATTGACCAAAGTGCTGCATGACGGCTTTGCGGCCTTCCTGCTAGCTTCCGCGCAGGCAGCGGCGACGCCACCGGTACCGGCAGAGAGGGCCATTGAGAGGGTGGAAATGCGTCGCCGCGAGAATGACATAACGGTGTGGGACCTGACCGAGGGAGAGGCGCGTGTCGTGCGGATGGCACGGCAGTTCTGGGCCTCGGACCTTGACGGCACGGCGAAGGAGGCGGAGATAGCGACCGATCTGCACGACGATCCGCTCTATGCCGCGATGGGTCCGGTGCTGGCAGCTCTTGCGCCGACCGAGGGCCGTATGCCCGCTGGCGCGGACACGCCGGCGACGCTGAGCGATGCCGAGGAACGGCTGCTCGACTGTCTGTCGACCGAGGACCGCGCCCCGCCGGCGGCAGGTGCCGCGCTCGGCGGCGAATGCCGTACGGTCCTGTCCGCGGCCGGCGTGCGGATCCGCGGCCCCGGCCAGATCGCGTTCGACACGCGGGTCGCCTTGGCTGAACGGATCGACCGGGCCTCCTGGGCGGTCTTTACGGCACAGACCGGCCGGCATCCCGCCGAGGCGGCTTCCGCCGGGGCCGGGTACGACGCTCCCCTGGGCGGCCATGCCGCGCCCCGCGAAGGGATCGACAGATAGGGACGACTAGGGACGAAGACGTGACTGACGTGCGCCGCGGGACCGTGACCTGTTCCAACTTTCAGCTTTGTCGGGAGAGATCATCATGAGCCTGTATGCCGAATACCTCGCCGAGATCGAGGATCGCAAACAGCAGGGGTTGAACCCAAAGCCAATCGAAACCGCGGCGCTGACCCAGGAGGTCATCGCCCAGATCGAGGATACCGCCAGCGAGCATCGCGCTGGCGCACTGGACTTCTTCATCTACAACACGCTGCCCGGCACCACGAGTGCGGCGGGCGAAAAGGCACAGTTCCTAAAGCGCATCGTGCTGGGCGAGACCACCGTCGACGAGATCACGCCCGACTTCGCGCTCGAGCTCCTGTCGCACATGAAAGGCGGACCCTCGGTCGAGGTGCTGATCGATCTGGCGCTGGGCCAAGACGACGGGATCGCGCGCCGCGCGGCCGACGTCCTGAAGACCCAGGTTTTTCTCTACGACGCGGACACCGACCGGCTGGCCGCGGCCTATGCCGCCGGCAACCCCGTGGCCGAGGACATCCTGCAGAGCTACGCCCAGGCCGAGTTCTTTACCAAGCTGCCGGACATCGACGAAAAGATCGAGGTCGTCACCTACGTGGCGGCCGAGGGCGACGTGTCGACCGACCTGCTCTCGCCCGGCAACCAGGCGCACTCGCGCTCGGACCGCGAGCTGCACGGCAAATGCATGATCTCCGAGACTGCGCAGGCCGAGATCCAGGCGCTGCAGCGCCAGCACCCGGGCAAGCGCGTGATGCTTGTGGCCGAGAAGGGCACCATGGGCGTGGGGTCGTCGCGCATGTCGGGCGTCAACAACGTCGCGCTGTGGACCGGGCGCCAGGCCAGCCCGTACGTGCCGTTCGTCAACATCGCGCCGGTCGTGGGCGGGACCAACGGCATCTCGCCGATCTTCCTGACCACCGTCGGCGTGACCGGCGGCATCGGCATCGACCTCAAGAACTGGGTCAAGAAGCTGGGCGAGGATGGCAAGCCGATCCTGGGCAACAACGGCGACCCGCTGTGGGAGCAGCGCTACGCGATCGACACCGGCACGGTGCTGACGATCGATACCAAGGCGATGAAGCTCTATGATGAGAGCGGGACGCGCGAGTTGGTCGACGTGTCCTCGGCCTTCACGCCGCAGAAGGTGGAGTTCATCAAGGCCGGCGGCTCCTATGCCATCGTGTTCGGCAAGAAGCTGCAGACCTTTGCAGCCGCGACGCTGGGGATCGAGGCGCCGGCGGTCTTCGCCCCCTCGCGCGAGGTCAGCCATCCGGGCCAGGGCCTGACAGCGGTCGAGAAGATCTTCAACCGCAACGCGGTGGGCGTGTCGAGCGACGCGCCGCTGCACGCAGGCTCGGACGTGCGGGTGCGGGTCAACATCGTGGGCTCGCAGGACACCACGGGCCTGATGACCGCGCAGGAGCTGGAGGCGATGGCCGCCACGGTCATCTCGCCCAAGGTGGACGGCGCGTACCAGTCGGGGTGCCACACGGCCTCGGTCTGGGACCTGAAGGCGCAGGCCAACATCCCGAAGCTGATGAGCTTCATGAACAACTTCGGGCTGATCACGGCGCGCGACCCCAAGGGCGTGTACCACTCGATGACCGACGTGATCCACAAGGTGCTGAACGACATCACTGTGGACGACTGGGCCGTGATCATCGGCGGCGACAGCCACACGCGCATGTCCAAGGGCGTGGCCTTCGGGGCCGACAGCGGCACCGTCGCGCTAGCGCTGGCCACGGGCGAGGCGACGATGCCCATCCCGGAATCGGTCAAGGTCACCTTCAAGGGCAAGCTCAAGGACCACATGGACTTTCGTGACGTGGTCCACGCCACCCAGGCTCAGATGCTGGCTGAGTTCGGCGACAATGTCTTCCAGGGCCGGGTCATCGAGGTGCACATCGGCACCCTGATTGCCGACCAAGCCTTCACCTTCACCGACTGGTCGGCCGAGATGAAGGCCAAGGCCGCGATCTGCATCTCGACCGACGAGACGCTGATCAAGTCGCTGGAGATCGCCAAGAGCCGCATCAAGATCATGATCGACAAGGGGATGGAAAACGCCGCGCGCACCCTGCACGGCCTGATCGCCATCGCCGACCAGCGCATCGCCGAGATCCGCTCCGGCGACCAGCCGGCCCTGGCCCCGGACGACAACGCCAAATATCACGCCGAATTCGTTGTCGACCTGGACGAGATCGTCGAGCCGATGATCGCCGACCCCGACGTCAACAACGTCGACGTCTCCAAGCGCTATACCCACGACACCATTCGCCCGATCTCGTATTACGGCGGCGAAAAGAAGGTGGATCTGGGTTTCGTCGGCTCGTGCATGGTGCACAAGGGCGATCTCAAGATCGTGGCGCAGATGTTGCGCAACCTGGAGGGCGCGGGCGGCACCATCGACTTCAAAGCGCCGCTGGTGGTGTCGGCCCCCACCTACAACATTATCGACGAGCTCAAGCAGGAGGGCGACTGGAGCATTCTGCAGCGGTATTCCGGCTTCGAGTTCGACGACCGTGCCCCCAAGACACGCGCACGGACCGAGTACGAGAACATCCTCTATCTGGAACGGCCGGGCTGTAATCTCTGTATGGGCAACCAGGAGAAGGCCGAGAAGGGCGACACGGTCCTCGCCACCTCGACGCGGCTGTTCAAGGGCCGCGTGGTCGAGGACACCGCCGAGAAGAAGGGCGAGTCGCTGCTCGCCTCGACCCCGGTCGTCGTCCTGTCGGCCATCCTGGGCCGCACGCCCAGCATCGACGAATACAAGGCGGCGGTCGACGGCATCCCGCTCACGAAATTCTCCCCACCCCTGCAGAAGCCGCTGGACCCCAAGTCCGTCCACTACTGAACCCCTGCCGAGCGCCGTTCTTCCGTGACCGGCAGCGCCGGTGCACCTGGCTCCAAGCGCCTGTCGGGCAGCCGTGTATCGGCTTGAAGCGCGCCGGGTTCGCCAGGCGGCGTCACGTCTCGCCGTGATGGTTGTCCATCGGGCTAGGGCAGGACCACGCCCGCTTTCGCAGGCGCGATTCACCGTTTCGCGCGGCTCGTGATGTGAGAGGCGCGTTCGGCGCGGGCACCCCGATCCCTCGGCCGTCGATTGGCGCGGTGGCGGCCTTTGGGTAACTGGGCCACGTGGGCGTGGCGGTGCCGATCGTCGGGCAGCCGGGCGCCGGGGGCTATGCGGCGGGGAAATCCTGGTGCCTGTTTCCGACGCGTGGGCGTCGCAGACTGGCTAGATCGGCGCGCAGACGCGGTGCTAACGCGCAACCCGGGTTCGAGGGGCGGCGCATCTTCCTCTCGCGAATAAGCGCTCGATTGGCGGTGTCAGCGATGAAGAGCTTCGATATGGGCGGCGTGCCCCCCGTGACTTTCGGGGCGGGTCGCATCGCCGACCTGCCAGCCATCGTCGCCAGCGTCGCCCAGGGGCCGGTCCTGGTGGTCGCAGACGCCATCCTGGCGGATCTCGGCGTCACCGAGCGGGTCTCGCGCGCGCTTGCGACCGCCGGGATCGAGAGCGAGATCGCCGCAGACATCGCCGGCGAGCCGAAGGAGGCGCAAATCGACACGCTCGGGGCCCGGCTGCGGGCCGCGCGGGCCCAGGCGGTCGTCGGCATCGGTGGCGGCGCGGCGATGGATGCGGCCAAGCTGGTCGCCAGGATCGGCCGTGCCGAACATCCAACCAAGGCCTATGCGCTGGGCGCGCGGGCTCTGCCGGCAGACGGCGTGCCGGCCATCGCGGTACCCACCACAGCCGGCACCGGCTCGGAGGTGACGCGCACATCGATCGTCTCGACCAGCAGCGGGACCAAGAACTGGTTCTGGGGCGAGGAGCTGATGTTCGCGCACGCGATCCTCGACCCCGAGCTGACGGTGAGCCTGCCGCCGCACCTGACGGCCTGGACCGGGATCGACGCCGTTGCCCATGCGCTGGAGGCATCGACGGCGCGCACGACCAATGCGGCGGGGCTGCTGTTCGGGCGGCAGGCGCTGGCCATCCTGGCCGAGGCCCTGCCGCGCGCCGTCGCCGACGGGCGGGATGTCGAGGCGCGCGGCCAGGTGCTGTGGGGCAGTCTGGTGGCGGGTCTCGCGCTCCACAACTGCAACACCCACCTCGGCCATAACGCCAGCCATGCCCTGGGCTCGTTGTCGCGTATTCACCACGGGCTCGCCACCGGATTGGCGCTGGAGGTCGCGCTGCCCTGGCTGGTCGAGCGCGCCGAGGGTGCCGAGAATTATGCCCAGGCCGCACAGGCGCTGGGTGGCGCACCGGACGCGCAGAGCCTGCCGGACGTCTTTTCGGCCCTGCTGCGCTCGTGCGGGGTGGCCGCCCAATTGCCGGATGTCTGCGCCGGGGTAAGCGCCGCCGACCTTGCGGGCGCGATGAAGAGCGAGGCGAACCACGCGATTTCGCAGAATGCCGCCTGCCCGGTCAGCGACGGCGATCTGGACGAACTCGCCGGGATGGTGATGTCGCTGCCCCTGGCCCACGCGGCATAGGCGGGCGCCCAGCCGGGCGTCGGCATCGATCATCCAGGGGCAGGACGGCCCCCGATACCGGCCATCCCGGCGCAAGCGGGGTGCGGAGCGGGCGAAAGCCGCGGATCGGGACGTGGACGCCAGCAAACCCAGTGGGTCGGTGTCGCCTGTCAACGCGCGCGTCCAGCGGTGCGGATGGTTTGCCGATCACTGGTCGATGGTGGCCAACAGGCCGGCCATCACGCGGCCGCGGGCGGCGAGCGAGGGGACGTGGATGAACTCGGCCAGCGTGTGCACCATGCCGCCCTCGACGCCCAGGCCGTCCAGCGTGGGCACGCCCAAGGCGCCGGTGAAGTTGCCGTCGGACCCGCCGCCCTGGCTCTGGTGGCGAAAGCCGAGGCCGACGGCCTGGTGGAACCGCTCGGCCATGGCCAGCAACCGGTGGGTGCCCGCGCTCGGCTCCCACACCGGTCGGGTGACGCCGCGGGTGACCTCGAAGGTCACGTCGCCCTGCTCGCCCGACAGCGCCAGCATGCGCTCGACGCCGCGGTCCAGGTCGCCCTGGCGCTTGGCCATCGACAGGGCCTGGCCCTCGGCCAGGGACGAGACGCAATTGACCCACTGCCCGCCGTGCAGTGTGCCGACCGAGAAGGTGCAGTCATCGGTCGTCATGTCTTCGATCTCGACCAGCTTGCGCGCCATCATGCGCAGGGCCGAGCGCCCTTCCTTGAGCCGCACGCCCGCGTGGCTGGGCCGGCCCCGCGCGGTCAGGTTGAAGCGCGCGATGGCGTAGCGGCCCGAGGTGACGCCGCCTTCGGGATGCCCGGGCTCCGGCACCAGCACGGCGCGGGCGCGCGCGGCCTCGGCCTCGATCAGCGCGCGGGCCGAGGGGGTGCCGATCTCCTCGTCCGGGGTGAACAGCAGGGTCACGGGCAGCCGGGTCTCGATCCCCGCGCGCTGCAGTTGGCGCAGCGCCTCCAGCGTCAGGTAGTTGCCGCCCTTCATGTCGCAGATGCCGGGGCCGGTGCAGGTGTCGCCCTCGCGCCGGAAGGGCAGGTCGGCCAGCGTGCCGACCGGATGCACCGTGTCGAAGTGGCCCAGCACCAGGATGCCCGGCGCGTCGCCCAGGGGGTGGGGCATGCGGGCGCGGACGCAGTCGCCCAGCCCCATGCGCCCCGGGATACGCTCGATCTGTGCGCCCATGATCGCCAGGTCGTGGCTGACCAGGTCCATCATGCGATTGACCGCGGCGGTGTCGTAGGTCGGGCTCTCGCACTCGACCCAGGTCTTGAGGCCCGCGAGCATCGCGTCGGCGTCGAAGGGCAGGCCCGTCACGTCGAGGGTCGAGGGCATCAGGTCCATGGGTGTCTCCTTCTCTCGACCGGTTCTCTCGACGGGGTGCGGCGGTTCAGGCGCCGGCCGGCACCGCAGCGGGCTGCCCGCCGCCCGATGCGGGGCGTTCGAGCGGGCGGAAGTTGGCGAAGTCCCAGTCGCGCCCGGGTGCTGCCTCCAGCAGGCGGCGGGTATAGGCAGCCTCGGGCTCGGTCAGCACGCGGCCGGCGGGGCCGTATTCGACGACGCGGCCGGACTGCATGACCACGACCTCGTCGCAGACTTGCGCGGCGACGCCCAGGTCGTGGGTGATGAACAGCATGCCGATGCCGAGCCGGTCCTGGATGTCGGCCAGCAGCGCCAGCACCTGCGCCTGGATCGAGACGTCGAGCGCCGACACAGCCTCGTCCGCCACCAGCACCTCGGGCTCCAGCGCCAGGGCCCGGGCGATGGCGATGCGCTGGCGCTGGCCGCCCGAGAATTGGTGCGGATAGCGATCCAGCGCGCTGCGGGGCAGGCCGACCAGTTCCAGAAGCTCCGCCGCCCGCTCCAGCGCCGCCTCGCGCGGGACGCCGAAGTTGGTGGGGCCCTCGATGATCGACTCGCCCACCTCGATCCGCGGGTTGAGCGAGCGCATCGGGTCCTGGAACACGATCTGGATCTTGCGCCGGTGCGGCTTCATCCGGCGCCGCGACAGGCGCGCCGTCTCGGCCCCCGCCAGCAGGATCGAGCCCGCGGTGGGGTCGATCAGGCGCAGGATGCAGCGCGCGACCGTGGACTTGCCCGACCCGGACTCGCCCACAATGCCCAGCGTGCGCCCGGCGAGCAGCTTTAGCGACACCGCCTCGGCCGCCACGACCTCGCGCCCCGTGCCGAACCAGCCGGCATCGCGGTAGACCTTGCCCAGCTTGTCGGTCTGCAGCGCCACGGGCGCCGAGGGCGACACCGGCCGGGGCGGGCGGGGGATCTGGCTCGGCACCGCGCGCAACAGCTCGCGCGTGTAGTCGGTGCGCGGGGTGCGGAGCAGGGCGTCGACGGGCTGGGTCTCCATGACCTCGCCGAGGCGCAGCACGGTGACGTCGTCCGCGATCTCGGCCACCACGCCCATGTCGTGGGTGATGAACAGGACCGCGGTACCCTCCTCGCGGCGCAGTTCCTCGAGCAGGGTCAGGATCTGCGCCTGGGTGGTGACGTCCAGCGCCGTCGTCGGCTCGTCGGCGATCAGCAACTGCGGCTGCAGGATCAGCGCCATGGCGATCATGATGCGCTGGCGCTGCCCGCCCGACAGCTGGTGGGGAAAGGCGGTGTACAGCCGCTCGGGATCGGGCAGGTGCACCCGGTCCAGCATCGCCAGCACCCGCTCGCGCCGCTCGGCCGGGCTGAGGCCGGTGTGGGCCTTCAGCACCTCGGCCACCTGGGGGCCGACGCGCGCGACCGGGTTCAGCGCGGTCATCGGCTCCTGGAAGATCATCGACATGCGCGTCGCACGCAGATCGCGCAGCCGGCGCGGGCGGGCGCCGACCAGGCTCTCGCCGTTCAGCCGGATATCGCCGCCGGTGATGGCCAGGTTGCTGGGCAACAGGCCCATGGTGGCCAGCGCGCTCAGCGATTTGCCCGACCCGGATTCGCCCACCAGACACGTCGTGGCGCCCGGCTGGATCGACAGCGAGACGCCGCGCACGACCTCTTTCTCGGTGCCCTGGCCCGCGCCGCCATCGATGGCAATGCGCAGTCCGTCGATCTCCAGGACGGGTGTGCTCACCGGTCGATCCCGCGCCGGCTCATCCGCGGGTCCAGCGCGTCGCGCACCGCGTCGCCGACCAGGTTGATCGACAGGATCGCGATCGACAGCACCAACCCCGGCCACAGGATGATGCCGGGGTTGATCTGGAAGTAGATCCGCCCCTCGGCCATGATGTTGCCCCAGGTCGGCGTCTCGGGGCTGATGCCGGCGCCCAGGAACGACAGGATCGCCTCGACCAGGATCGCCGAGGCGCAGATATACGTCCCCTGCACGATCAGCGGCGCCACCGTGTTGGGCAGCAGGTGGCGATGCAGGATGCGCCAGGTGGACGATCCGCAGGCGATGGCGGCATCGACATAAGGCTCCTCGCGCGCCGACAGCACGACCGAGCGAACCAGGCGCACGACGCGCGGGATCTCGGGCAGAGTGATCGCCACCAGCACCGTCCAGAGACTGGCGCCCGACAGCGCGACGATGGCGATGGCCAGCAGGATGTTGGGGATCGCCATCATGCCGTCGACGAAGCGCATGATGATCGCATCCGCCGCCCGCACGAAGCCCGCGATCAGCCCGAGCGCCAGGCCTGCCGCGACCGCCGCCACCGCGGCACCGATGCCCACGATCAGCGAGATCCGCGCGCCCATGATAATGCGCGAGAACAGATCGCGCCCGAACGCATCGGTGCCGAGCCAGAACTCGGCGCTTGGTGGCTTTAGCCGGGCGGTCGGCGTCAGCCGCGTCGGATCATGCGGCACGATCCAGGGCGCGAGCAGGGCAACGACAAGGACGAGCGCCAGAAGGATGCTCGCCAGCGTCACGATAGGGCTCGACGCCATGGCGCGCCGGATCTCGCGCAGCACGCTTGGCGCGCCGCCGGCCGGGGCAACATCCGCGGGGGTCGTCGGCTGCGAGGCCAGATCCGTCATGTGTACCGGATCCTCGGGTCCAGCAGGACATACGCGATGTCGATCATCAGGTTGATGATGACATAGATCAGCGAGGCGAGCAGGATCACCGCCTGGATCACCGGGTAGTCCCGCGCGAGCACCGCATCGACGGTCAGCCGCCCGAGGCCGGGCAGATTGAAGACGCTCTCGGTCACCACGACGCCCGAGATGATCAGCGCGAAGCCGATCCCGATAATGGTGATGATCGGCACCGAGCAGTTCCGAAGCGCGTGGACGAGCAGCACCCGCCATTCCGGCAGCCCCTTGGCCCGGGCGGTGCGCACATAGTCCTCGCCCAGGATCTCAAGCATCGACGTGCGTGTGATGCGCGCGATCAGCGCGATGTAGAGGAGCGTCAGCGTCAGCGTGGGCAGCGCGAGGCGCGAGGCGAACGCCCCGATCCCGTCGGCGATCGAGCGGAAGCCCTGCACCGGGAACCAGCCGAGCTGCATGGAGAAGAGCGAGATCATCACATAGCCGATCACGAAGACCGGGACCGAGAAGCCGAGCACCGACAGCGCCATCACGAACCGGTCGACCGCGGTGCCGCGCTGCCAGGCCGCGAGCACCCCGAGCGGGACGGCGATCACGACCGACAAGACGATGGTGGTGAGGGCGAGGCTGATCGTCGGCTCGATCCGGCCGCCGATCATCTCGAGCACCGGCGTGCCCGACAGGATAGAGGTGCCGAAATCGCCCTGCAGCAGATCGCCCATCCAGGTGACGAACTGCACCAGGATGGGCTCGTTCAGGCCGAGGTTCTCGCGAATACGCTCGAGCTGCTCGGGCGTGGCGGTATCGCCCGCGATGATCGCCGCCGGATCGCCAGGCGAGAGCCGCAGGAGCAGGAACACGAACAGCGCGACCATGCCCATCACGACGACCGCGGCGAGGATGCGCTGCACGATGTAAGCCGCCATCCGGGCTCCCTCGGGCTTCAGCGATTACGAATGCCCCGGCCCTATCGTAGGGCCAGGGTGCGGGGCGCCGCGCCTGATCGTACCAGGCGCTGGGGATGTGGTCTCGGGCTCAGCTATCGCCCTTGGTGATGTTCCAGAACACCGGCACCGGCCCGTCTAGCACGCCGGTTATCCCGCTCCGCCAGGCGTTGGGTGTCTTGTACTGGCCGAGGGGGACGTACATCACCTCCTCGAAGGCGATGCGCTGGATCTCGGCGGCGATGCGCTGCTGCTCCTCGACCGAGCCGGCCTTGGCGTAGTCGATGCGCAGCGTCTCGATCTCGGGCACGTCGGGCCAGCCGAACCAGCCACCCTCGGGCCCTTTGCCGTTCACCATGTTGTTGACCAGCGGATTGAAGACGTCCGCGCCCACCCAGTTGGTGAAGAAGATGTTCCAG
>JBCCMW010000046.1:0-15781 GCA_039026175.1 Pseudomonadota bacterium | reverse complement strand
CGGGCCCGCCGGGCCTGCGCGGTCCGTATCGGCCGCGCCCCGGTGACGCGGTGCGTCGCCTGGCCTCGGTGGCCACGGCGAACACCGCTTGCGGCGCAACCCGGCGGCCCGCACCCGGGCATGGGCCACCGGCGCGCTGTCCACCGCCGCGGGCATCGGCGCGCTGTCCACCGGCGTGGGCATCGGCGCGGCGCGGCCGGTGGGCGCAACCGCGCCGACGGCAAAGCCCGTCTTGGCCCGCTGCCGCTTGGGCTCGGCGCGACCCCGCCGCGCGCCGGTCTGCCGGGTGGCGATGCCCGGGGTCGACCCGGTTGGCACCGGCCGCCCGCGACTGGCGCGACGCGCCGGTGTCGGCGCCTGCAACACCAGCGACGTCACGATCCAGGCGTCGGTGCCGCCGCCGACGGCTGGCGCCTCCGTGGCCTGCGGGTCGAGCGGGCATGGTGCGGACCTGGATATCGAGACCCGGAATGGAGGCCCAGTATCGAGACCCAGTATCGAGACCCAGTATCGAGACCCAGTATCGAGACCCGGTGCCGCGGCGGCCGCGGCGACCCGCCCGGGTCCGCTGGGCGCCGCCGCGAACGTCAGTGGCCGAAGCGCGCGGCCAGGGCCCTGATGCCGGCGTCGTAGATGCCGCCGATCACGTCCTCGGCACCCTCGCGCGTCGGTTCGAAGGTCGAGGACCAGACGACGGTCGATGCCCCCTCGGCCGACGGGGTGACGGTGATGGTGGCATAGTAGTCGGCCACCGGCAGCGGGCTCTCCAGGATCTGATAGCCATAGGACATGGCGCCACCGCCCATGCTCTTTTCCAGGATCTCGCCGCCGCCCTCCAGGCTAAGCCGCCGATGCTCGACCCCGCCGATGTCCTCGCGCACCGAGGCCGCGATGGCGGGGTGCCAGTCGGGCAGCGCCTGGAAGCCGCCGATGGCGGCCCAGACGTCGGCCGCGGCGGATTTCAGTGTGATCGCGCGCGATACCTGCGCCATGGTCGTTTCCTTCCCTGAAGGCGGCGCCCGGCCTGCGTGGGCCGGGACTGTCCGCGTGGTGCCGCGCGTGCCGCGGTCCGGTGCCCGGGGGGCCCGGCCGCGACCGTGCGGCGGATCTGCCGGTGTCTCCTCGACCGGCGTCTGCTGGACCGGCGGTTATTGGGCCGATTGGCCGTCGGCAAAGCCTGCACTGTAGGCGGCCTCGCGGTCGCGCTCGACCCTGTCGACGATCAGCCCGCCGGCCAGGCCCGCGCCGGCACCGATGGCGGCACCCAAGCCGGCGCTGCCGGCGATGGCGCCGATCAACGCACCGCCTGCGGCGCCCGCGGCGCCGCCGGTCAGCGCACGCTGCGGGGTGTCGTTGAGACCGGCGCAGCCGGCCAAAACAAGGCAGAGGGCAGAGCCCAGAGCAATCGCTCGCATCGCGTCATCTCCCATCATCAAGTCGCGGGGTGCGGTGACCGCAGCCGCCTCGGCTGCGGCCCGAGGCCGGCGCCGTCAGCGGCACGGAAAGGCCGCGGCGGCATAGGCCATCAGACCCTCGATCGCCTCGGCCTCGGCCAGGTCGGGGTTCTCGGCCATCCAGACGGCGAACTCGGCCATCACCTCGTCGCGCGTCGGGGCGGGCGAGCGCTGCTCTTCGCAGTAGACGTCGTCCTCGGACGCGATGCCCAGCGCCTCGTGGAAGTGGTGCGCGCCCAGGATGAAACCCTGGCACATGTGGATCGCCGCCACGTAGTTGGCCGAGGACGGGTCCGAGCCGCAGAGCGCGGCCAGATCGCCCGCCGTGTCGACCATAAAGTGCACCTCGTCGGCCGCGCGCGCCGCGCCGCCGACCCCCAGCGCCAGCGCCACCGCGCCGGCCAACCCCAACGCCCGCAGGCCCAACGCCCGCAGGCCCAGCAGCCGCTGGCCCAACGCCCGCTGGCCCGGCAGCCGCCGGCCGGATGCCCCGGCCCGGCCCGTTTCCCGATGTGTCATCACGCACCTCCGTCGGTTGTACCGCCACGCCCGTCGTCGCCGCCGACGCGACCCTAGCACGCCGGTTTCCGACGCGCTGCCATGCATCGCCGCGCTGCGCCCACAACCGCCGACGGTGTGCGCCGTCAACACCGGCGGCCGGCTATCGAGGCCCACCTGCGACCCCGTCGCGTGCGGCCGACGAGCCAGCGGCAAGACCCTGGATCGCCGGCGCGGCTCGGTCGCCTACCCAAGCGCGCCTCGCCAGCGCTCGCGCGGTCGGGTGTCGTGTCAACGCCAGCAACCATGTTCGGACGGCTGTCGAGGCTGCCGTGCGGGCGCGGGTCCGTCCGCCATCCCAGAGGGCGACCCGCCCGGCGCGAGGCGGCCAGGCGGTCCCATCTCGGGCCACTGCTGCCGCGACACCGGACAGCAGGCAAAGTCTTTGGCGGCGCAGGGTCGCGCTGCCATGGTGCCGGGGTGTGCCGCGCTGAGTCGGCGCGGAGCGGCGGGCGGGGGCTGGGCCGTGCGGTCGGACGGGCAGAGCATTTCGGATCAGGTGGCCGCGCCGCAGATCGCGCCGCAGGCAGCGTCCGCGCGGGCCGAGCGCACGCGCCAACGGCGCGGCGAGCGCCCGACGCGCCGCGCTGGCCAAGCGCTCGCCCTCGGCGCGCTGGTCGCTGTGGCGCTGGGTGCCAGCGGTTGTCGCAACGGCGAGGATCCGGCGATCCGCGCGACCTATCAGGAGGGCCAGATCGCCCGGCGCGACGGCGATCTGCCACGGGCCAAAGCGGCTTTTGCCAGCGTCCTGCAACAGGCGCCCGAACATGCGCCGACCCTGGTGGCACTGGGCGAGATGGCCGAGACCGCGGGCGCCTATGGCCGCGCGGCCGACTATTACCGCGCCGCGTCCGACGTCGCCGATCCAGGCACCCAGCCGTTTTCGCACCTGGCGCGGCTGCGCTTTGACCGGGGCGATCTGTCCGAGGCGCTGCGTTATGTGACCGCGGCCTATCGCTTCGCGCCCGAGGACCCGTCGCTGCTGGCGCGCAAAGCCGAGATCCTGGGCCATCTCGGCATCCACGGCGCGGCGCGGCGGGCGGCGGCGCAGGCGTTCCTGGCCGATACCTCGGCACCGGGGCCCGCGCGCACGCTGATCGACGCGGTGTGGGCGGCGGAAGGGCCTGACGAGGCGCTGACCAGGCTCGTCTCGCTGCGTGTGCGCAACGACCCGATGCTGATGGACCGCCGGCTGGCGCTGCTGGATCGGCTGGGCCGGCCCGAGGATGCGATCGACGTGCTGCGCGTCGCCCTGATCGGGCGCCAGTCCGAGGCATGGCGCGACGGCGAGACCGGGGCCGAGGCCGCGGCGATCTACCCGCGGGTGCTGGCGCGGCGCTTGGTCGGCCGCGGCCGGCTGGCCGAGGCGGCGGCGGTGCTGGACGCGCGGCTGGATGCGGCGCCGGCCGATACGGATGCGCTCCGCGCCCGCGCGATGCTGGCGCTGGCGACGGCGGGACAGGACGCTGCGCTGGCGCTGATCGACCGGCGCTGGCCGGCGACCGGCGCCCCTGCCGCCGCGCCGCAACGCCGGCGGATCGAGGCGCTGGTGCTGATCGTCTCGGGCGACCGAGAGACGGCGGCCGAGCGGCTGATCGCGCCGCAGCCCGCGACGCTGGACGGGCCGGCCGCCGAGGCGGTGGCCAGGATCGACGGCTGGCGCGACACCGGCGCCACCAACCGCGCCTTTGCCGACGCGCTGGCCCAGGTGCGCCGCTTTCCGCGCGACGGTGCCCTGGCGCTGCGGCTGGCGGCGCTGTCTATCGCGGCCGACCAGCGCATTCTGGGCCTGGCCAGTCTGGAGCGCACCGTCGCGGCACTGGATGCGCCGGCGCGCCACGGCGGCGATCTGTTGGCCGCCGACGCGGTGCAGGCCCCGCTGCCGGCCACGGCCGAGACGATGCGCGCGCTGGCTGTGCTGCGGGCGGCGTCGGGCGAGGCGGTTGCGGCCGAGCGCGCCTTTATCGCGGCCATCACCCGCAGCGGCGGCGATGCCGAGGACATCGTCGCCTATGCCGACTTTCTGGAGGCTGCCGGTCGCCCCGGCGACGCGCTGGACCTGCTGGGTGCGACCGCCGACGCGCGTCCCGGCGACGAGACGGTCGCCCTGGCGCTCGGCCGTCGCCTGATCGCGGCGGGGCGCCGCGACGCGGCACTGGCCCTGGCCGAGCGCCTGATGGTCGACGCGGCGAGGCGCCACGACGACGGCGTGACCGGCGCCCAGATCGCCGTGGCGGCGCTCGGCGACACGCAGGACATCCTGCGCTATGCGCTGCGCGACGATGTGGTGCCCGCCCTACCCGCTGTCGCCGCCGACGCGCTGCGCCGCCGGGGCGAGCGGATCGCCCGCGCGGCCGAGCGCAGCGGCCGGAGTGTGGCCGGCGCTGCGGACGAAGATGGCGATCTGGGTGCCACGCCGGGCGAGCTGCGCCGGCTGGCCATGGCGGCGATCCAGCGCATGCCGGGCGCCGAGGCCGGGTATCTGCTGGCCGCAGCCCACAGCCGCTCGGACCCGCGCGCGATCGAGATGCTGACCGAGGGGATCGCCAATGTCGCCTTTCCCTACACCCTCCGGCTGACCCTGGCCGCGCGGCTCGAGGCGTCGGGATTGGCCGAGGCGGCGCTGGCCGAATACCAGGTCCTGCACGCCATGGCGCCGACGGCACTGATCGTGAACAACAACCTGGCGAGCCTGCTGGCCGACGTGGACGGCAGCGACGCGGCGCTGGCCCGGGCCGACGAGCTGGCGCGCCGGCTGGTCGGCCACGACGTGCCCGAGTTCAAGGACACGCGCGGCTGGATCGCGGCGCGACGCGGGCGGTTGGACGAAGGCATCGCGCTGTTGGACGAGGCCGCGCAAGCGCTGCCGGACAACGCGCTCGTTCACTATCACTTGGGGATCGCGCTCTATGATCGCGGCGACCGGGACCGGGCCGCGATCGTGCTGCAGCGCGCCTTGACGCTCGACACAGAGGCGGCGCTTCGCTACCACAGCGTCGCCGTGCAGACACTCGGGGCGGAAGATCCCGGTCATAGGGGTGGGGGTGCGAGCGGCGAGGGGGAGTAGCCGCACGCGCGACGCGCGTCCGCAGGAGCGCGAGAGAGCAAGGCCGTCGCCGGATGTATGAGCGCTTCTACGAGCTCAACGCCAGACCTTTCCTTACCGTACCGGATCCGAGCTTCCTCTTCTGGTCCGAGGGGCACGAGCTCGGCTACACGATGCTGCGCTACGGGGTCGAGACGCGCTCGCTGATCACCGTCATCACGGGCGAGATCGGCGCCGGCAAGACCACGCTGCTGCGCCATCTGATGGACGATCTGCCCGAAGACGTGACCATGGGCCTGATCTCGAACATGCAGGAGGGGCGCGGGGACCTGCTGCACTGGGCGATGATGTCGCTGGACCAGGATTTCGGCGACGAACCCTACGTCAAACTGTTCAAGCGCTTTCAGGATTACGTGATCGACCGCTATGCCGAGGGGCGGCGCGTGATGCTGGTGATCGACGAGGCGCAGAACCTGAGCGTCAAGCAGCTAGAAGAGCTGCGGATGCTGTCCAACATCAACGCCGATCGCGACGAGCTGTTGCAGATTATCCTGGTCGGTCAGCCGCAACTGCGCGATCTGCTGGCCCGGCCGGATCTGGCGCAATTCGCCCAGCGCATCGCCGCCGACTTCCACCTGCCGCGCCTCTCGGCCGAGGATACGGCGCGTTACGTCAACCACAGGTTGCAGGTGTCCGGCGCGCGGTGGGAGATTTTTCCGCCCAAGACCTGTGATCTGATCTACGAGGCGACGGGCGGGGTACCGCGCCTGGTGAACATTTTGTGCGATCTTGCGCTGGTCTATGGCTATTCGGGCGAGCGAACAGTCATCGAAGAAGACCTTCTCTGGGAATTCCTTTCAAGTATCCGGCGGCATGGGATATACACCCATCTCGCGAGCCGAGGGTCGCTGCCGAAACTGGTGGCGTCGGTGGACGAAAAGGGGGAAGAGACGGCCCGTTCGGGACGAGCGGGTCCGCTCGACGGCGCCGGCTTCTAGGGCCGGGCCCCGGCACCGCCCGCTGCGGCGGGGCGGCAGGGGCCTATGGTGCCGGGTGATGTGGGGATCGGACTGCGGGCGCGGTACGCTACATCGTCGCATCGGGGGCGGCGGATGCGGCGCGCTGGGCCACAGCATCGGGGTCGACCCCAGCAAGGACCGGCGCGCGCGCCGGCGGTGGGTGCGAGATGAGCGATACGGAACGCCCGATAGACATTCGCGACTACATCGACGCCGTGCTGCGGCGTTGGCTGTTGTTCGTGATCTTCGTGCCGCTGTTCGGGCTGGGCGGCCTGTTCGTGGCCTATGTCCTGCCGCCGGTTTACGAGGCCAAGGCGCGCATCCTGGTGGAAAGCCAGGCGATCTCGGGCGACCTCGTAACCTCGACGGTCACCGCCAACGCGGCGGAGCGCCTGCGCGTGATCGAGCAGCGCCTGCTGACCCGGCGCAACCTGCTGCAGGTCATCGAAGACCTGAACCTGTTCGCCGACGACCAAACGCTGACGCCCACCGCCAAGGTCGCGCAGTTGCGCGCCGGCACCAAGATCGATCCGATCCTGGGCGGCACCCGGCGCGACGTGACGGCGTTCGTGATCAGCTTCCGTTCCGGCAACGCCGGCCAGGCCGCGGCCGTGGTCAACGAGTTCGTGTCGCTGGTGCTCGAGCAGAACGTGATCGAGCGCACCCAGCTTGCGGCACAGACCAAGGACTTTTTCGCCGTCAAGGCCGAGGAGATCGCGGCCCAGCTGCAGGATCTGGAGACCGAGATCAGCGCCTTTAAGCGCGCCAACGCGATGGCCCTGCCCCAGGGTATCCAGTACCGCCAGAGCGAGCTGACCCAGCTGCAGGAGGCGATGTTCCAGCGCGAGCGCGAGATGCTGCAGCTGGAGGAGCAGCGCCGCGAACTGCAGGCCCTGCTGGACCAGGGCATCGACATCGACAGCGTGCTGGACCAGCTGTCCGAGGAGCCGCGCGAGATCCGCAAGCTGGAGCAGCAGCTCCTGATCTATCGCGCCGGGTTCGCCGAGAGCCACCCCCAGGTGAAGTCGCTGATCGCGCGCATTGCGGCGCTGGAGGCCTCGATCGGGCCGAACGATCGCGACAAGGCCGAGCGGCTGGTGGCCGAGCGGCGCGGCAAGATCGAGCGCGAGCTGGCGCTGATCGCCAACCGCCGCGCGCTGCTGGAGAAGCAGCAGTCCAACAGCCTGGAAAAGCAGACCCAGCTGCGCCTGGCCATCGAGAAGGCGCCCGCCGTCGAGATGGAGCTGCGCGGCATGGAGCGCGGCGCCGAGCAGCTGCGCCGCCAGTACCAAGACACGCTGGGCAAGCTGGCCGTGGCCGAGACCGGCGAGAAGCTGGAGGTGAACCAGCAGGCCGAGCGCTTCGAGGTGATCGAGCAGGCCGAGCCGCCGAACTCGCCCGTCGCCCCCAACCGCCGGCTGATCGCGGCCTCGGGCTTTGCCGGCGGCGTGGCGACGGCGTTCGCGCTGATCGTGTTCGCCGAGCTGATGAACCAGTCGGTGCGCACCGCCTCGGACCTGGAGCGCACGCTGAACCTGCGACCCGTCGTGACGATCCCGTACATCGAGACCGAGCAGGAGGTGCGCCGCCGGATCTGGCGCATCCGCGTGGCGGTGATCCTGTTGCTGATCGTGGCACCGACCAGTCTATGGCTGATCGACCAGTTCGTCATGCCGCTGGTGCAGATCGCCGACAGGCTGATGGAGCGGACCGGCCTGCAGCGGTTCCTCGACATCGTGCGCGACCGCCTGGCGAGCTGATCGCCGGGCCCCGGATAGCAACCGGGCGGCCCGCCCCGCGCCGGACGGGCCGCCCCACCCATCGCCCGCCGCGGGGCGACCCGGCCCGGTCGGGCTGACGGCGCGAAAGAACGACGGGCCATCCGACGGAGCAACACAGCGGGTCCAGACGACGGGGCCCTCCGACGGGCTACCCGGCGGGGCCGCACAGCGGGGCAACAGGAGACGAGCATGGTCGAACGGCTGAAGGACGCGATCACCAAGGCCCGCGCCCGGCGCGACAGCGGCTCGCCCGCCATCGGCGCCATGGCGGCCGCGGGCCTGGGCGTCAACGGCACGCCGACCCCCGCGCTCTCGGTCGCGCAGACCGACGAGGTGTGGAACAACCTGACCGAGCTCACGCTCGACAGCGACCGCTTGCGCCGCGAGCGGGTGGTTTCCTTCCAAAAGACCGACCCCAGCCACGTCACCTTCGACGTGCTGCGCACCCGGCTGCTGAAGGTGATGCGCGAAAACGGGTGGACACGGCTGGCGATCACCTCGCCCACCAAGGGCTGCGGCAAGACTGTCATCACCATGAACCTGGCGTTCAGCCTGTCGCGCCACCCGAATTTCCGCACGCTGCTGATCGACATGGACCTCAAGGCGCCGCGCGTCGCCTCGGCGCTGGGCGCCACGGGCAAGCGGCAGATCTCGTGGTTCCTGACCGGCCAGACCCCGCCCGAGCGCTACCTCAACCGGATCGGCGACAACCTGGCCGTGGGGCTCAACAACACCCGGGTGCGCGACAGCGCCGAGCTGATCGAGAACCCGCAGACCGAGGCGGTGCTCTCGCACACCCAGCGCCTGCTGCGCCCCGAGCTGGTACTGTTCGATCTGCCGCCGATGCTGGTCAACGACGACGCGCTGGCCTTCACCCAGACCGCCGACTGCGTGATGCTGGTCATCGCCGCGGGCGAATCGAAGGCCGCCGATATCGACGAGTGCGAGCGCCTGCTTTCGGCCAACACCAACTTCCTGGGCATCCTGCTCAACAAGCACCGCGATCCGCGCCGCGATCCGTACTCCTACGGCTACGGTTACGGCTATGGCGGCTACGGCGGTTACGGCGGCAACACGCCGAGCAGTTGAGCCGGCTCGGCGCGCGGCTGTACGCTCACAACGCGTCCGGCGCCCGCCGGACCGCTGTTGCCAAGAGGCGTCACTGACCAGCGGAGCGTGCAGCGACGGCCGGCTGGGCGTCGGCCAGCCTGTATTATCGCTTCTTCGCATGGTTTTGTCGGCCTGAATTCATGTGAGCGGAGACCCAAAATGCGCCGAGCCCTCACGCGTTCCGTCTTGTTGGCGCTTAGCCTCGTCCTGGCGGCGGCCCTGCCGGCTGCCGCCCAGGACAGCGAAGCCCCTGCGTTCACGTTGAAGCCCGGCGACACGCTCGCCGTGACCGTGCTCGAGGACGAGAACCTCAGCCGCCAGGTGCTGGTGCGGCCGGACGGCAAGATCTCGATGCCCATCGCCGGCACCATCGACGCAATCGGCCGCACACCCGAGCAGGTGCGCAGCATCATCGTCGCGCGCCTCGGCCGCGACTTCATCACGCCGCCCACGGTCAGCGTGGAGCTGGTGGCGCTGGGCGCCGAGAACCTGCTGGAGCAGCGCGAGCTGCTGCAGGAGGAGACGGTCGGCACCGTCTTTGTGATCGGCCAGGTCAACGCGCCAGGCCGCTTCCAGTTCGACACCGAGGAGCCCATCGACATCCTGCAGGCGCTGGCGCTGGCCGGCGGGCCCGGCGTGTTCGCGGCGACCAAGCGGATCCAGATCCGCCGGCGCAGCGACAGCGGCACGCAGATCCTGCTGTTCGACTACGAGATGGTCGAGGATGGCGAAGTCGCGGTGGACATCGTCGAGATGATGGACGGCGACACCATCGTCGTGCCCGAGCGCGGCCTCTTCGAATGACGACCCGCCCGGCGGCGCCCGGCCTGGCCTCGGTGCCCGGGGCCTGCCGGATCGGTGTGTGCGCAGCGGCGGCGCTGCTGGTGGGCGTGGCCCCGGCGGCGGCGCAGCGCTGGTCGCTGGACGCGCGCTTTTCACAGACGCTGTCGGCCGAGACCAACCGCGACCTGGACACGGACGGCAACGATCCCAGCTTCGGCTCGACCACCGTGCTGGGCACGCGGATCGGCTACGAGACGCCGCGGGCGCGCTGGTCGCTGGGCAGCTCGATCGCGATCCGCGCCTTTACCGGGGGCGACGACGACGACGACCTCGACGTCGTGTCGCCCACGGTGGGCGCGTCGATGTCGCTGTTCGGGCGGCGCTGGTCGCTGGCCAACAGCCTTTCGTTCTCGCGCCAGAACGCCACGTTCACCCAGCTCGGCGACGGCATCTCGCTGGAGGAAAGCGACATTCCCGACGGGCTGGGCGCCGACACGGGCGACACCGCGGTGCTGGAGGACGGCGACGCGACGCGGACGGCCGTTTCGTTCGGCTCGTCGACCACCTTTACGCTGACGCCGCGCAACTCGATCAGCTTTGGCGCCAATCTCGGCATCGTGCGGTTCTCGGAGGAGGCTGACACGCTGGAGGACAGCAACACCTACTCGACCAGCGCCACCTTCACGCATCGGGTCAGCCAGCGCACTGCGCTGACGCTGGGCAGCAGCATCAGCCGCTCGACCGTCGACGATCTGGAGAGTACCGTCTCGACCGGCGGTTCGGTGACGGTGGGTTTCCAGCGCACCGTGTCGCCGCGGCTCGAGATCGCGGGCAACGGGGGCGTCACCATCACCCGGATCGGCGAGGACCAGCCGAACGGTTTTCGCGATACGTCGACCACGGTGTCGGGCACCGGCAGCTTCGGCGTGCTCTACCGCGAGGGCGAGACCGCCTTCAACCTGAGCCTGGCGCAGAGCGTGCGGCCCGACGCCGACGGCGACATCAGCAACGTCACCAGCCTCAGCGCCGGCTTTACCACGCCGCTGACCAGCACCCAGAGCGTCAGCGTGACCGGCGGTCTCTCGCGCAGCTCCACAGTGTCCTCCGGCGACGGCAGCGAGACAGACTTGGTGGCCGAAATCGGGCCAACGTATAGCCTGCGCTTGACGGATGACTGGAGTGCCTCGCTCGGCTATAGACTACGCTTCGGGAACGACGACAACGGCAGCGCGGTGTCGAACGGGGTGTTTCTGAGCGTGTCACGCCCGCTCCAGCTTTTCCCCTGACCCGGCACCTAGCAGGGCGCGCGTTTTTTGGGGACGCCGCCAGGGGTTGCGGCATGGACGAGACGACGCCGATCGAGCGTAAGGCAGAGACGGGCGTGGCATCGGATGCCGCCTCCCCGCACGAGGTGGTCGAGGAGACCGGTCTGTCGCTGACCGGCGAGGCCATCGACCCGGCGCTGAGCGGCACGCCCGCGCCGCTGCGCGGCGCCAATGCGGCGGCGTTTTCGGTGGCCAGCCTGCCGGGCTTTGTGCTGATCGCCGATGCGCTGGCGTTGGTGGTCAGCGGCGCGCTCTGCCACTGGCTGCTGATCGACTTTCACGCCGTCACGCTGGAGTACTACGTGTTCGGCGTCTGCTTCGTCGCCTTTGCGTCGCTGGTGCTGCTGTCGCGCGCGCAGATGTACGACGTGGACGCGATCATGCGGCCGATCAGCCGGTCGGACTTTCTGATCGTCGCGGTGGTGACCGCGTTCCTGCTGTTCCTGACGATCATCGTCACGCTCAAGGTGCAGGACATCTTCGCCACGCGCTGGCTTGTGGTGTACGGCATCATGGCGGTGGGCAGCCTGATCGTCACGCGCCTGCTGGCCTGGCGGATCCTGCGCCATCTGGGCGAGAAGGGCGTGATCGGCCGGCGTCTGGTGGTGTTGGGCACCGGCCCGCAGGCCGAGCAGTTCCTCAAGCGGCTGAGCACAATCAACCCATACTTTACCACGGTCGACGGCGTGTTCGCCTCGTCCGAGGCGCCCTGGCCCGACGACATCATGGGCGTGGCGGTCAAGGGCAACTTCCGCGCGATGCTGGATTACGCGCGCACCCACCGGGTCGACGATATCGTGATCGCGCTGCCCTGGTCCGAGGAGAAGCTGGTCGCCGAGACGGTGGAGGCGCTGCGCGAGCTGCCCATCAACGTGGCCGTCTCGACCGATCTGATCGGTTACAAGCTGGCGTTCCGCCCGGTGATGGGCGCGGCCTCGCAGCTGCCGGTGTTCGAGGTCGTGCAGCGCCCGATCTCTGGGTGGTCGTTCCTGCTGAAAACGCTGGAGGACTATGTGCTGGCCAGCATTGCGGTGCTGATGCTCTCGCCCCTGCTGATCACCGTCGCCATCGCGATCAAGATCGACAGCCCCGGCCCGATCTTTTTTCGCCAAAAGCGGCTGGGCTTTAACAATCGGGTGTTCGAGATCTATAAGTTCCGCTCGATGTATCACAAGGAGATCCCCGAGCGGGTCACCAAGCAGGCGCAGAAGGACGACCCGCGCATCACCCGGGTCGGCAGGTTCATCCGCCGCACCTCGATCGACGAACTGCCGCAGCTTCTAAACGTACTCAACGGCACGATGTCCCTGGTGGGGCCCCGGCCGCACGCGCTGGACCATAACGAGGAGTACGGGCGCCGGATCCGCGGCTACTTTGCCCGGCACAAGGTGAAACCGGGCATCACCGGATGGGCCCAGGTCCGCGGTCTGCGGGGCGAGACCGTTCAGCTGGGCAAGATGAAGGCGCGTGTTGTGCACGACGTCTACTATGCCGAGAATTGGTCGCTGCTGTTCGACCTGCGCGTACTTGTGATGACCCTGCTTGTCGTTTTGTTCCAGAAAAACGCCTACTGACATTGCGCCGCCAGATGTAGGCCGTGACGGTACGGCGTTGTTTGCTGGAAACCGGGTCCGTTCGTGCCCGCCGACCAACTCGCGTATCGAATGGGGAACGCGTCCGACATGTTGAAAAGCCTCTTCCATCGCCGTGCCTCGACCGTGGCCCTGTTGACGGGCGCGCTGCTGCTGGCGGCCTGCGACAGCGTCGAGGAACGCATCGCAGGCCACATGGAGCGGGCCGAACAGCTCTCGGTCGATGGCGAGCCCGAGAAGGCGATCGTCGAGCTGCGCAACGTGCTGCAGCTCAAGGCCGACCATGTGGAAGCGCGGCTCAAGATCGCGCGCTTGCTGGAGGACGGCGGCAACTTCCAGGCCGCCGTCGGCCACTATCTGGTCGCGGTCGAGAACGACGTGACCAACGTCGATGCCCGGGTGCGGCTGGCGCAGTACATGCTGGTGACCAACCAGCTGGACCGTGCGCTGGAACTGTCGGACCAGGCCTACGAACTGCGCCCGCGCGACCCCGACGTGCTGGCCGTCCGCGCCTCGACCGCGTTCCAGATGGACGAGAAGGACTTCGCCATCGAGCTTGCCTCGCGCGCGGTCGAGATCGAGCCGACCCACGCCGCCGCCAACGTGGTGCTGATCACCCACCAAGTGGAGGCCGGCGACCTCGACACCGCGCTCGCGATGGCCGACACGATCCTCGAGGTGCATGGCGAAGATCTGTCGCTGCATCTGATGAAGCTACGCCTGCTGGAGTTGATGCAGCGGCCCGAGGCGGCGCTCGAACAGCTCGAGTTGATCGTGCGCGACTTCCCCAAGATCGCGACCGCCCGCAGCGCCCTGGCGACCCAGTATATCGAGCGCGGCCAGCTGGACGAGGCCGAGGCGCAGCTGCGCGAGATCTTGGCGCTGCGCCCCGGCGACGTGGACAGCCAGCTCGAAGTCATCCGCTTCCTGCTGGCCAACCGCGGGTTCGACGCGGCCGAGACCGAGGTGATGAGCGCCATCGACGCGGCCGAGGACCCGTGGCCGTTTCAGGAGACGCTCTCCGCGCTCTACGAGCAGAACGACCGCGACGACGACGCCATCGCCGTGATGCAGGCCATCGTGGACGCGGGCGAGGGCAACGTGATCGGCGCCAAGGTGCGCCTCGCGCAGTTCGCCATCCGCCGCGAAGAGCGCGACCGCGCCGAGACGCTGGTCGACGACGTGCTGACCACCGATCCCGAAAACGTGGATGCGCTGGCGATCCGCGGTGCGCTGCAGTTGGAGCGCAACGAATACGACGCCGCGATCGAGACCCTGCGCGTCGGTCTCTCGGCCGAGCCCGAGGATGTGCGGCTGCTGCTGTTGTCGGGCCGCGCGCACATGCTGAACGGCAACGACGCGCTGGGCTCGGACCAGCTGGCGACGGCGACGCGCGTGTCCAACTACCGCCCCGACGTGGCGCTGGAGTACACGCGCTATCTGCTGCAGCGCGGCCGGCTGGACGGCGCCGAGGCGGTGCTGTCCGAGGCCGCGCGCCGCGCGCCGAACGACCGCGAACTGCTGACCGCGCTGGCCGACTTGCGTCTGCGGCAGGAAGACTGGGTGGGCGCCGAGGCGGTGGCCGCGCAGCTGCGCGAGCTGGACGACGGCGCCGTGCTGGCCGAGCGGGTGATCGCCGCCTCGATGTCGGGTCAGGAAAAGTTCGCCGAGAGCGCGCAGATCCTGCAGGGCTTGGCGAACGACGGCACGGTGGGGATGGACGGCACCATGACCGCGATGGTGCAGAACCTGGTGGCCGCCCAACGCACCGAGGAGGCCAGCGCGCTGGTCGACGACGTGCTGCGCGACGACCCCGAAAACTACCGCGCGCGCCTGCTCGCGGCCTCGCTGGCGCAATCGCGCGAGGGCACGGCCAAGGCCATCGAGATGTTCGAGGCGATCCTCGAGGACTTTCCGCAGAACCCCGAGATCTACTTCGTGATGTACCGCGTGCGCCTGTCGCAGAACGACCGGGAGGGCGCGCTGCAGCTGGTGCGCGACGGGGTCGTCGAGACCGACGGCAACGTGCGCCTGCGGCTGCTGCTGGCGGGCCTGGAAGAGGCGGCGGGCAATTTCGATGCGGCCATCGAGCAGTATGAGCTGGTGTTCGAGGCGACGCCAGAGAGCCTGATCGCGGCGAACAACCTGGCGTCGTCGTTGGCCGAGCACCGGGCCGACGACCCCGAGCAGCTGGCCCGCGCGATCCGCATCGCCAAGCGGCTGCGCGGCACCAACGTGCCCGAAATGCAGGACACGCTGGGCTGGACGCTGTTCCTGGGCGGCGAACGCGAGGAAGCGGTGGCCGTGCTGCAGCAGGCCGCGGCCGGGCTGCCGAACAACCCGCTGGTGCAGTACCACCTGGGCGCGGCGCTGGCGGCCAACGACCAGCCCTACCGCGCGCGTCTGGCGCTGGAGCGCGCGCTTGCGCTGGCCTCGGCCGGGGCGCCGTTCCCCTTTGTGTCCGAGGCCGAGGAGATCTTGGCCACGCTGCCCGAGGCCGAGGCCCCGTCGAGCGAGCCGCCGCTGTCGGGCGCCGACAACCAGTGATCCCGACCGCCCGTTTCGGCCGAGCCGGACGGCTCCGCGGGCCGGGCGCTCGCAGGCGCGGCTTGTCCCGGCCGGCGATGCTGTTCGCGGCAGCGGTCGCTGCGGGCGCGGGGCTGTCGCCCGCATCCGCGGCGGCCTGTCCCGATGCATCGACCTGGGGGCTGCTCCGTTTTCAGGCGACCGGAGCCCAGCTCTTCGACCCGCGCTATGCCGAGGTTTCGGCCGGCGGCGGCGGCTGGCTGGGCGACTGTCGCACGCGGGTGGCGAACGCGCGCGGCACGCTCAGCGGCTACTTCCCGCGCCGCCCTGCGGTCAGCCTGCGGCTGACGGGTCTCGACGATTATGAGCTGGAGTTCCGCACCGACAGTCCCTGCGACACCCTGCTGCTGATCAACAGCGGCAGCGGCATCTGGTACTACAACGACGATGCCACGGCCGAGGGCGATGCGGCGGTGCGCATCGTCAACCCTACCGACGGGATCTGGGACATCTGGATCGGCACGTTCCGGTCGGAGCGCTGCGACGCCTCGCTGGTCGTCGATACCTTCTGAGCCCGAAGGGCCCGG
>JBCCMW010000045.1:0-15906 GCA_039026175.1 Pseudomonadota bacterium | reverse complement strand
GGACTCGATCCGCGCGCTGGAGGCGGCCGAACGCCGGGCCCTGGACGCCTCGGCCCGCAATCTGGGCGAGGATCGGGCGCGGGGCGATGCCGAACCCGATACCCGATCCGGCGCCGCGTACGATCCCGATGCAGACCCGGACAGCGATCCCGGTCCCGGCCCGACCGACGACGCCCCGTACCGCACCATCGACGCCACGCCCCTGCCCGACACGCCGGACGTGGGGCCCACCAAGCGCAAGCCGACCCGCCGTTCGCGCCGGGCCGAGGCGGAGGCGCAGCCTTCGCTGTTCGACGCAGGCCTGGGCGACGACCCGTACGAGGCGCCCTCGCTCGGCCTGCTGGCCCGCGCCGTGCAGGTGCAACGCCCCGCCGCCAGCGTCGCCGCCCTGACCGAGAACGCGCGGATGCTGGAGACGGTGCTGGACGATTACGGCGTGCGGGGCGAGATCACCGCCGTGAAACCCGGCCCCGTCGTTACGCTCTACGAGCTGGAGCCCGCGCCGGGGCTGAAGGCCAGCCGGGTGATCGGGCTGGCCGACGACATCGCCCGGTCGATGTCCGCGCTGTCGGCCCGCATCGCGACGGTCCCCGGCCGGTCGGTCATCGGCATCGAACTGCCCAACACCGAGCGCGAGAAGGTCTTCCTGCGCGAGACGCTGGAAAGCCGGGCCTACGGCGACAGCCGCTTCCCGCTGGCGCTGGCGCTCGGCAAGGATATCGAGGGCGAACCGGTTATCGCGAACCTCGCCAAGATGCCCCACCTGCTGATCGCGGGGACCACCGGCTCGGGCAAGTCGGTCGCGATCAACACCATGATCCTGTCGCTGCTGTACCGGCTGAGCCCCCAGCAGTGCCGCATGATCATGATCGACCCCAAGATGCTGGAGCTTTCGGTCTACGACGGCATTCCCCACCTGCTGGCCCCCGTGGTGACGGACCCGAAAAAGGCCGTCGTCGCGCTCAAGTGGGTCGTGGCGGAAATGGAGGAGCGCTACCGCCTGATGGCCAAGCTCAGCGTGCGCAACATCGACGGCTACAACGCCCGCTGCCGCGACGCGCTGTCCCGCGGCGAGGCGTTCACCCGCACCATCCAGACCGGCTTCGACGAGGCGACGGGCCAGGCGATCTGGGAGACCGAGGAGTATGCGCCCGAGGAGATGCCGCTGATCGTGGTCATCGTGGACGAGATGGCCGACCTGATGATGGTGGCCGGCAAGGAGATCGAGGCCTGCATCCAGCGCCTGGCCCAGATGGCGCGCGCCAGCGGCATCCACATCGTGATGGCGACCCAGCGCCCGTCGGTCGACGTGATCACCGGCACGATCAAGGCCAACTTTCCGACCCGCATCTCGTTCCAGGTGACCAGCAAGATCGACAGCCGCACGATCCTGGGCGAGCAGGGGGCCGAGCAGCTGTTGGGCCAGGGCGACATGCTGTTCATGTCGGGCGGCGGCCGGATCCGGCGCGTACACGGCCCCTTCGTCAGCGACGAGGAGGTCGAGGAGGTCGTGCGCCACCTGAAATCGCTGGGCGTGCCCGAGTATGTGGACGCCGTCACCGACGGCGGCGACGAGGAGACGCAGACGCTGGTGGACGAGAAGCTGGGCCTGGGCGCTGCGGGCGATGGGGACGACGCGCTCTATGCCAGGGCCGTCGACATCGTGGCGCGCGACCGCAAATGCTCGACCAGCTATATCCAGCGCAAGCTCGCCATCGGCTACAACAAGGCCGCCCGCCTGGTCGAGATGATGGAGAGCCACGGGGTGGTCAGCCACGCCAACGCCGTCGGCAAGCGCGAGATCCTGATCCCGGAACGCTGATCCCGGAACGTCGATCCCAGAACGTCGATCCCAGAACGCTGGGCGCAGAGCGCTGATCGGCGCCGCGGCCCGAACCGGTGCAAACGAAAAAGGGCGGCGCCCGCGGCACCGCCCTTGTCACCGGAAGGGATCGGGATCAGGCGTCGTCGCGGCGTCGCCGACCGGCCACGACCAGCGCACCCAGGCCCAGCGCCATCAGTGGCAGCGCTGCGGGTACCGGGATGTTGGTCAACTCCAGCGTGTCGATAAACGCATCGGCCGAGTTCGGCGCCTCCAGGATCAGCCGGATCTGCGAGACGGTGCTGATGTCGGCCGACCCCACGAATTCGTCGTAGAAGAAGAACACGTCGCCGATGAAGTCGTTCGCGAAGGCGCGATCCACCGTCGAGGTGCCGCTGGCCGAGACGATCTGCACCGACAGCGTGAACGGGTCGGTCGAGAAGAAGCCCTGGTCCACGCCAAACGAGAAGCCGAAGGCGTTGTTGCCGCCAGCCTCCAGATCGCGAGTACCGCCGCCGGTATCGCTGTAGACGATGGTGGCCGAAGCGCCCACACCCGTATCGGTCGACAGGGTCAGCAGCGAGGGCTGAGCGTCGTTGAACGTCAACGAGGCGTTCGCCGAACCGGACCCGGCATCGAAGGTCAACGACGTGTCACGGTCGTTAAACAGCGTACCCGTAGGCACATCGTTCAAGGACGTGGCCAGCGGCGTCGAGACCGTCACGCTCAGGCTGACCGGCGGCGCATCGTCGAAGCTGTCGATCGTCACCGGCACCGCCAGCGCCGCAGACGCGCTCAACGCGACCGCGATGGCTGCCCCAGCAGCGCTACGAGTTGTCTGCCACATCGTTAACCCCAACAGTTCCCCAACCGGGTGTTAGCACGCTGACCACCCGGTCGCCACTTTTTCTGGGCGCACAGCATGGTCGGCACAGACTTTTCACGCCAAAAGTCCTCGAAAGCAGCGGGGTCTGCAATTGGAATCTGAAACTGGGACAGTCTGTGCGCGTAAAACGGGTGTCGTATCGCTGCACTGCACACAAAGGCGTCACAGACGGAGCGGCCTGCGGGTTGCGTGCCACTCTTGTGGCGCAGGCTGTCGAGTGCGATGGCCCGAGGACCGCCCAGAATGAGGATACCATGTCGCCGACCGCTTTCCGATTCGCCCGCGCGTGCCGCCCGCTTGCCACCGCCCTCGGCGCCGCTGCGCTGCTGGCGCTCGCTCCTGTGGCGGGGCCGTGGGGGCGCGGCGACGGCAGCGCCGCGGCGCAGACGCAGTTCGGCGGCGACGAGCAGCGCGATCTCGCCCGGATCTCGAACTACCTCAACGGTACGACCACGCTGCAGGGAGCATTCGTGCAGGTGGGGCCCGACGGCGACGTCTCGACCGGCGCGTTCTTCCTGCGCCGCCCGGGACGGGTGCGGTTCGAGTACGATCTGCCGAACCCGACCCTGATCGTGGCCGATGGCACCTGGGTGGGCGTGATCGACCGGCGCGCCCGCACCCTGGATCGGTTTCCGCTTTCGCGGACGCCGCTGGACCTGCTGCTCAGCGACCGGGTCGACCTGCGCACCGCCGGCGCCGTGACGGCGATCGAGCGGGGGGGCGGGCGCATCCGCGTGACCGCCATCGACCCCGACGCGGCGGATCAGGGATCGATTTCGATGATCTTTTCGGACGCCCCGCTGCAGTTGATCCAATGGGTGGTGGTCGATGCCCAGGGCCTGACAACGACGGTGGCGTTGTCCGACATCCGCGCCAACGTCGCCATCGACGGCGGCATGTTCTTTATCGAGGACCCCAGCGGCGGCTGACCCCATCGCCGCCCTGCACCACGCCCGCCACCAGCGGGCGAGAAACCGCGCGCGAGGAACCGCGCGCGAGGAACCGGGTCAAGGATCGCCGCAGGCGACCGCGGAGCGGCGTGTCCTTGACGCGGTTCCTCGCCCGCAGAACGCTTGTCCAGAAGCCCTTGCGGCTTCTCTCAGCCCACCCCCTTCCCCTTACTCTTGCCGCCGTCGCGGTGCCCGCGGTTCGGGCTCCCTGGCCGGGCGCCCTGGCAGCCATCCGTTCCGCGAAACCAGCATCGCGGCGACCAGCCGCGATTCCGTTTGGTCGAAGGCCGATCAGGCCGGAATGTCGAAGCGTGCGAGCACCGGCACGTGGTCCGAGGGTTTTTCGGCGCCGCGCCAGGCGCGCAACAGGCGGACCGAGGCCAGATCGGCGGCCACGCCGCGGGCCCAGATATGATCGAGCCGGCGGCCCCGGTCGGCCGCGTCCCAGTCGCGCGCGCGGTAGGACCACCAGGAATAGAGTTTCTCGGGCTCGGGCCGGGCGTCGCGGACCACGTCCTGCCAGCCGCCGGCGGCCTGGGCGGCGTTCAGCGCGTCGCACTCAACCGGGGTGTGCGAGACGATTTTGAGCATGTCCTTGTGCGACCAGACGTCGTGCTCGCGCGGGGCGATGTTGAGATCGCCGACCAGCACGGCCCGGACCCCGGCCCCCGCGGCCCAGCGCTGCATCTCGGCCACGAAATCCAGCTTGTGGGCGAACTTGGGGTTCGCCTCGCGGTCCGGCGCGTCACCGCCCGAGGGCACATAGAGGCTGTGCACCAGGGTACCGTCGGGCAGGCGCGCGGCCACGTGGCGCGCATCGCCCTTGGCGCAGAAATCGTGTTGACCGGCGTCCTCGAGCGGCACGCGGGCGAGCACGGCGACGCCGTTGTAGGCTTTTTCGCCCCGGGCGACGAGGTGGGGATAGCCGACGGCGGCGAAGCGCTCGGCCGGGAACTTGTCGACCGGCGTCTTGGTCTCCTGCAGGCACAGCACGTCGGGCGCCTCGGTCTCCAGAAAACGGGCGACCAGATCGGCGCGCAGCCGCACCGAGTTGATGTTCCACGTGGCGATGGTCAGGGCCATAGGCGCACCTTCGGTGGATCGGGATCCGGGCGCTTCGCGCGCTGGCGCCAAGCCTCACGCGTGGCCTCACCCACGGCCTTACTGCTGCCGCGAAGGGCCGGCAACCGGGGCGTTGCGATCCGTCCGAGGGATCGTGGCAGGAACGATGCGGCACGGCGCGCGTAGGCCCCCCGAACGGAAGCCCCCCGAACGGAAGGCCCCTGAACGGAAGCGCCCGACGCCGGGGGGGAAGCGTCGGGCGCCGGCCAACGGGCCTTGGGACGAGTAGAGGGGGCTCTCGTCCCATTGGCAGCCGGGATGAGGGGGGGATCCGCTGCCGCCGGCCACAATGGCGCGAGTGCAACGAGTCTTCAAGGACAACTAGATGCCCAAGCGGTATCCGCCCGTATCGGTCAGCAGGATGCGGGCCTGGCTGGGATCGGGTTCGATTTTCTGACGCAGTCGGTAGACATGCGTCTCCAGCGTGTGGGTAGTAACCCCTGCGTTGTAGCCCCAGACCTCCCGCAGCAATGTGTCGCGGTCGATAGTCCGCCCTCCGGCCCGGTAAAGAAACTTCAGAATGTTGGTTTCCTTTTCCGTCAGTCGGATGCGCTTGTCATGTTCATCCGTGAGCAGTTTGGCCCCAGGGCGGAAGCTATAGGGCCCGATCACGAACACGGCGTCTTCCGATTGTTCGTGCTGGCGGAGCTGGGCTCGCAGGCGCGCCAAAAGGACCGGAAATTTGAAGGGCTTAGTCACATAGTCGTTGGCCCCGCTATCGAGACCCAGGATCTGGTCGGCGTCCGAGGTCTGCCCCGTGAGCATGATGATCGGGCACTTGACCCCCTGGCGGCGCATCAGCCGACAGACCTCGCGGCCGTCCATGTCGTCCAGCGCGACGTCCAGGATCACCAGGTCGTGCATTTCGGACTTGGCGCGCTCAATGCCCTGACTACCGGTCGAGGCTTCGAAGACGTCGAACTCGTTGACCATCATCAGCTGCTCGGCGAGCGCTTCGCGGAGGTCGTCGTCGTCGTCCACGATCAGGATCTTGCGTTGCACCGACATGCTCGTCCTCCGTCGTTTTGGGCCGTGCCCGACCGCGCCACGCCGCGGTAGGCCCCGGTCGGGGTTCGTCACCGCCGCGGCCTGGCCGCACACCCGCTTGCGCACGCGGGCCAAGATGGGCGCGCCACGCCGGGTCGGCAGCGATTTTAACAGCGGATCACCCGGTTGTTAGCAGTGTGGCTTCTGCCGTGAGCGGGTTGTAAGAATTGCGCGCCGTGCCGACGTGTAGGGCGGGGGCGGGGCATGGGCAGATCCCGGGATGTGCGCCAGCGTGCCGGTCGGGTCGAGGGCCAGGTCTGCGCTGCCCCACCGCACCGGGCGCCGGACGGCACCCTCGGCCAGCCTGGGCCACCCTGGGCAACCCGCGCGGTGGCCCGGGCGGCCTCACGCGCGACCGACGCCGACAACAGCGACCGAAGCGGACCGACATGCCGCCCTCTGACCAGCCGACCGACCCCATGACGCCCGAGAGCGGCGGCACAGACCCGCCGCCGGGCCTGGCGCCGACGCCCGAGGAGCGCGTTGCCCGGGCGCGGGCCGATCTGCGCATCGGCGCGCCCGTCGCGCTGACCGGGCCGGCCGGCGGAGCGCTGATCCTGGCGGCCGAGACGGCGTCGGCCGAACGGCTGCAGGCGTTCTCGGCGGCCGAGCCGGCAGCGATGGATCTGGCGATCACCCACTGGCGGGCGGCGACGCTGCGCGCCCGCGCCTACGATGGCGATCTGGCGCGCATCGCGCTGGGGCGCGACCCCTCGCTGTCGTGGATACGCGCGACGGCCGATCCCAGCATCGATCTCGCGACGCCGCTGAAGGGGCCCTATACCACGCGCCGGGGCGGGACGGCCGATCTGCACCGGCTGGCGCTGGCGTTGACCAAACAGGCGCGGCTGCTGCCCGCGGCGGTGCTGGCCGTGTGGACCGATGCCGCCCGGCCGGTGGCGCTGGCCCGCGCGGCCGGGCTGGCGGTGCTGGACGCCGCGACCGCGGCCGCGGCGGCGGGGTCGGCCACGCGCATGCGCCGGATCGCCGGCGCGCGCGTGCCGACGGCGCTGGCCCGCCATGGCCGGGTGCACGTGTTCCGCCCCGACGACGGCGCCGAGGAGCACTATGCCGTCGAGATCGGTGCGCCCGACCGGGGCCGGCCGGTGCTGTCGCGCCTGCACTCGGCCTGTTTCACGGGCGACGTTATCGGCTCGCTCAAGTGCGACTGCGGGCCCCAGCTACAAGCGGCGCTGGCCCAGATCGCCGCTGAGGGTGCGGGCGTGCTGCTGTACATGAACCAAGAGGGGCGCGGCATCGGGCTTGCCAACAAGATGCGCGCCTATGCGCTGCAGGACGAGGGTCTGGACACGGTCGAGGCCAACCACCGGCTGGGCTTCGAGGATGACGAGCGCGATTTCCGCCTGGGTGCGGCGATGCTGCAGGCGATGGGCTTCGCGGCGGTGCGGCTGATGACGAACAACCCGGCCAAGCTCGCGATCATGGCCGATGCCGGCCTGGAGGTGGCCGAGCGGGTGCCGCTGCGGGTGGGCGAGACCGACGAAAACCGCGCTTATCTGGCGACCAAGGCGGCCAAGAGCGGGCATCTGCTGTGACGCCCCGCGGCGCCGAGGCGCGGCGGGCGGGGGCGGACGATCTGGTGGTCGGCCGGTTTGGCGCGCGGTTCGGCGGCCGCTGGTTCGTGGCGTCGGTGGGTCATGGCGGGATCGTGCCGGCCGAGACCAAGCGCGAGGGCGACGGGGCGACCCCGGCGGGCGCCTGGCGGCTGACGCGGCTGTACTGGCGGCCCGACCGCTTGGCGCGGCCGCACACGGTGGTGTCCGCGGTGCCGCTGGGTCCCCGCACGGGCTGGGCCGAGGATCCGTGCGACCCGGCCTACAACAGCGAGATCCGCCACCCCCACGGCTTTGCGGCGGATCGGATGCGCCGGGGCGACGGGCTCTACGACCTGTGCGCGGCGACCGACCATAACGCGGCGCGGGTGCCGGGTGCGGGGTCGGCAATCTTTCTGCACGTGTGGCGTGGGCCGCGCCGGCCGACGGCGGGCGGCGTGGCCCTGGCCCGGGGCGATCTGGCCTGGATCCTGGCCCGCTGGCGCCCCTGGTCGCGGCGGGTGGTGCAGCTGCCGGCGGCCTGACCGGCCGGCACGCTGCCAGGGCGACCGCGCTGGCTTAGCCGGCAGCCCGTCGGCGTGCGATCCTCTGGACGGTGTCGGGTGCCGCCTCGGCGACGGCGCGGCGTGCGGTCTGCGGCACGGTCCGGGGCCGTGCGCTGTCGGCCGCGGCGGCGGCCGTCTGGAGCGTCGCGTCGGGCATCGTGCCGCGTCGCGCCCCGGGTTGCTCCTCGGGTCGTGCCTCGGGCCGCGCCTTGGGCATCGTGTCGGGCCACGCCCCGGGTTGCTCCTCGGGTTGCTCCTCGGGTCGCGCCCCAGTTAGCGCCTGTGGCAGCGCCTTGGTGGCCTTGCGCGCCGCCGCCTTGGCCTTGGCGGCGGCCTTGGCCTCGAGCGAACCGGGGGCCGGGGTCTTCTCCTCGAACCGGCAGAGATCGACGATGGCGCACTCCCAACAGCGCGGACTGCGCGCCAGGCAGGTGTAGCGCCCGTGCAGGATCAGCCAGTGGTGGGCGTTCAGGGCAAAGTCGGCGGGCACGCGGTCCTCGATCCCGCGCTCGACGGCGACCACGTCCTTGCCCGGCGCCAGGCCGGTGCGGTTGCAGACGCGAAAGACATGGGTGTCGACCGCCTGGGCCGGAAACCGCCACCACATGTTCAGCACCACGTTGGCGGTCTTGCGGCCGACCCCCGGCAGCGAGGCCAGCGCCTCGCGCGAACAGGGAACCTCGCCGCCGAACCGGTCGACCAGGATCTGCGACAGACGCATGACGTTCTTGGCCTTGTTGCGGAACAGGCCGATGGTGCGGATGTGCTCGATCAGACGCTCCTCGCCCAGCGCAAGCATCTCCTGGGGGGTCGAGACGGCGGCGAAGAGCGCCCGGGTAGCCCGGTTGACACCCTTATCGGTGGCCTGGGCCGACAGCGCGACGGCGACCAGCAGGGTGTATGCATTGGTGTGCTCGAGCTCGCCCTTTGGCTCTGGCCGCTCGGCCCGCAGGCGGCCGAAGAGCTGGCGGATCTCGCTGTAGTCGAGCGGTTGGGTCATGCATCGGGGCTCGCATGGTCGGTGGCCGATCGCAACCCGCTTCCCGCAGGGTGTAGGCCCGTCCCGCCGGGCGCCGACGTCGCAGGCCGCGGATTGCTCCCGCCGACCGGCTGTGTCCGATGCGCGCCCCCGTTCGGCCCGAAGGGCCCGGATCCCCTTTCCGCCGAAGGCGCCTCCGGCGCATGTGGGTTCCGGGCCCTTCGGGCACTGCCCGACACCGCCGCGGCCGGTGCCTCATGCGCAAGCTTCGGGTGGAGCGAGGGGCATCGAGGCGCCAAGATCGCGGAAGCCATCGACGAGACAGACAGGGAAGACCGGCCGTGACAGCCCCCACCACCGATCCCGACGACTTGAGCCGCCCCGGCGCCTCCCCTCCCCGCCCCGGCGCGCCCAAGCCGCCCGGTCCCGTGCCGCCCAGTCCCGTGCTGCCCGGTCTCGACGCGCATCGCCCGGCCGGACCGGCCGATCCGGCGCACTATGCCCTGATGGCCCGGGCGCTGGACTGGATCGAGGCGCACCGCACCGAACAGCCCACGCTGGACGACGTCGCCCGCGCCATGGGGCTCAGCCCCGCCCACTTCCAGCGCGCCTTCTCGGCCTGGGTCGGCGTCAGCCCCAAGCGCTACCTGCAGTACCTGACCCTCGATCACGCGCGGCGCCTGCTGGCCGAACGCTTTACGGTGCTGGACACTGCGTTCGAGACCGGGCTCTCGGGCCCCTCGCGCCTGCACGACCTGTTCCTGCGCTGGGAGGCGATGACGCCTGGCGACTATGCCGCCCGCGGGGCCGGGACGACGATAGGATGGGACGCCGTCGCGACACCGTTTGGCGAGGCGCTCGCCTTCGCCACGCCCCGGGGCCTCGCGGGCCTGGCCTTCACGGCCGAGTGCGGGCGCGAGGCCGCGATGGCCGACATGGTCGCCCGCTGGCCCGACGCGGCGTATCGCCACGATCCCGACGGTCTGGCCCCGGTGGCCGCGGCGCTGGCGGCCGTGCCCGGCCAGACGACCGACGCTACGCCGCTGCGCCTGGCGCTCTACGGTGCGCCGTTCCAGATCAAGGTGTGGGAGGCGCTGCTCGCGATCCCCTCGGGCCACGTCACCACCTATGCCGAGATCGCCAAGGCCATCGGCAACCCCCGCGCCGTCCGCGCCGTGGGCACGGCCGTGGGCCGCAATCCGATCAGCTGGCTGATCCCCTGCCACAGGGCGCTGCGCCGTGACGGTGGCTGGGGCGGCTATCACTGGGGGCTGGGCGTCAAACGCGCCATGCTGGCCTGGGAAGGCGCCCGGGCCGAGGCGGAGGGCCGCGTGCGAGAGACTGCGGCCTGAGCCCGCACCCCTCCCCCGGTGCGCAACCGCGCCGCCGCACCCTGCCGCCGGCCGAGAACCGGCAGGGCGCCGCCGCCGCGACGCGGGGCCCTTCCCGCCCGGGCGCCCCGCTTTGACGCAAGGTGCGTATCGCGGAGCCACCGCGGCAGGCGACGGCAAGCGTTGGCGGGCAGCGTTTGACGCGCCGCCGCGGGTCGGCCATGTCTTGCGCTCACCACGGCGGCGACGGATGGCGCGACGATGCCCGACCGACAGCGCGGCACCCTGCCCCTCGCCCTGGGCGTGGTGGCGATCGATCCGATGCCGCTGGCCTGGGCCGTCCTGGCCGCCGTCTTCCTGGAAGCGGCGATCGAGATCACCCTCGGCCTCCGCCTCAGCCTGATCATCGACTTCCTGCTGCACGCCAGCGTGATGTACGCGGGCCTGCGCACGCTGCAGAGCGGCGGCAGCGTGCGCGGCGTGCCCGCGGCGCTGACGCCGGCGGGCGAGGTGCCGTGGCTGTTCTTCGCGCGGCTGTTCCTGCTGGGCATTCCCGGGCTCTTGGCGGTGTTTCTGCTGTTGGGCCTGTTGACGCCCGCGCTCGGCCAGCGCGCCGCGGTGACGGCGGGCGTGGCCGCCAACATCGCGGTCGGCGCGGTGATCCTGGGCCTGTTCGGCTCGATGCTGAACGATATCGCCCGCGGCGGGCGCGGCGACCCGCAGGAGGCGCTGGAGCGCGGCCATCAGCGCTGGGTGGCGCTGGCCGTGGCGCTGGTGCTGGGCCCGGGACTGGTGAACGCGGGACTGTTCGCGCTGCACATGACGCTGGATGCGCTGGGCCTGCCGCTAAGCGCGGTCGACCCCGAGGCCACGCACCTCAACCCGGTCGGCCTGTTTGCCACCGCCTCGACCTATGTCGTCAGCGCCCTGACCGCGCTGATGACCGCCGCGGCCCTGGTCCAGTCCGACAAGACACCCAACGGCCGCGACGCCGACGCCTTCTAGCCACGGGCGCGGCAGGGGCCGGGGGGATGGGCCGGGAAGCGGCGCGGGCTGGAGCGCAGCGCAGTGGAGCATGGGGCTCGGCGCGGGCAGGGTCAGGGTCGTCAGGGGCGGAAGTGTCGGCGGCCGGTGAACAGCATCGCGATACCGCGGGCATTGGCGGCCTCGATCACCTCGGCGTCGCGGATCGACCCGCCAGGCTGGATCACCGCCGTCGCCCCTGCCTCGGCCGCGGCGATCAGCCCGTCGGCGAACGGGAAGAACGCGTCGGACGCGACGGCCGAGCCAACGGTGGGCGGGGCGGCCAGGCCCAGCGCCTCGGCCATGTCGCCGGCCTTGCGCGCGGCGATGCGGGTGCTGTCGACCCGGCTCATCTGCCCGGCCCCGATGCCCACGGTCGCCCCGCCGCGGGCATAGACGATGGCGTTCGACTTGACGTGCCGCGCGACCGTCCAGGCGAACATCAGATCGGCGCGCTCGGCGTCGGTCGGCGCGCGGGCGGTCACGCAGCGGAGCGCCAGGCATTCGCCCGCGCTGTCGGCGTCCTGCACCAGGAACCCGCCGGCGACGGGGCGCAGGTGCGGCCGGCCCGCACCCGCGCCGGGTTGCGGCAGACGGCCCGTCAGCAGCACGCGCAGATCGCGCTTGGCGGCCAGCACCCGGCGCGCGCCGGGGTCGGCCTCGGGCGCGATCACCACCTCGGTAAAGATCCGGGTGATCGCGTCGGCGGCCGCGGCGTCGATCGCGCGGTTCAGCGCTACGATCCCGCCGAAAGCCGAGGTGCGGTCGCAGTCCTGCGCGCGGGCATAGGCCTCGGCCAGCGTGCCGGCGGTCGCCACCCCGCAGGGGTTTGCGTGCTTGACGATGACGCAGGCAGGCTGCGCCTCGCCCAGGTCCGCCAACAGCTCGAACGCGGCGTCGGTATCGTTGATGTTGTTGTAGCTCAGCGCCTTGCCCTGCAGCTGGCGCGCGGTGCCAACGCCGGGCCGCGCCTCGCCGTCGCGATAGAACCCAGCCGCCTGGTGCGGGTTCTCGCCATAGCGCAGGCGCAGCGCCAGCCGGCCGGCAAAGACCTGGCGGCGGGGCATCGTGTCGCCCGTCGCCCGCGCCATCCACGCCGCCACAGCCGCGTCGTAGGCGGCCGTGCGGGCGTACGCGACGGCAGCCAGGCGCTGGCGCGTGGTCCAGCTCAGCCCGCCTGCAGCCACCTCGTCGGCCACCGCGCCATAGTCTTCGGGGTCGGTCACGACGCCCACGTGGGCATGGTTCTTGGCCGCCGCGCGCAGCATCGCGGGGCCGCCGATATCGACCTGCTCGACCGTCTCGCCATAGCCCGCACCCGCGGCGACGGTGGCCTCGAACGGATAGAGGTTGACGACCACCAGATCGATCGGCGCGATCCCATGGGCGCGGGCGGCGGCCATGTGCTCGGGCTTGTCGCGCTCGGCCAGGATGGCGCCGTGCACCGCGGGGTGCAGCGTCTTGATCCGGCCGTCCATCATCTCGGGAAAGCCCGTCAGGTCGGCGACGTCGTCGACCGCGAGCCCCGCCTCGCGCAGCAGCCGCGCAGTGCCGCCAGTCGAGACCAGGGCGACGCCGGCCGCGGCCAGGCGGCGGGCAAAGTCGGCGACGCCGGCCTTGTCGGACACCGAGATCAGCGCGCGCTGCACAACGACGGGGCCCGGCCGGGCGCCGGCGATGGGCAGGGGAGGGATCGGCGCGGTGGCCAAGGGCGCGTTCCATCGGGCTGCGGCAGCATTCGCTGGCGGACTGCGCCATTAGCTGGCCCGAAATCCGCGCGCTTGGCCAGCCCCGAGCGCGCAACGGCAACCGCCGCGGCATCGCGTCGCCCGTATCGAGGCGCGACGTGTCAGGTTCGCTCGATGCGACAGGCGAAAAACCCGTCCAGTCCGCCGATTTCGGGCAGCATCGAGGACAGTGTCCGCAGATCGCCCCGGTCGTCGACCGCGCCGGGCGGCAGCGCGGCGTCGGCCGGATCCAGCGCCACGCGCCGCGCGGCGGGGGTGCGGGCCAGGAAGGCCGCGGCCTGATCCTCGCCCTCGGCCCGGAACAACGAGCACGTGGCGAACACCAGCCGCCCGCCCGGCGCCAGCCAGGCGAAGGCGCGGTCCAGGAGGGCGCCCTGCAGCCTTGTCAGATCGTCGAGGCTCGCAGGGTCCAGCCGGTGCGGCAGATCGGGGTGGCGGCGGATCGTGCCGGTGGCCGAACAGGGCGCATCGATCAGGATCGCGTCGAACGGCGCGGGTGGCGACCAGTCCAGTGCGTCGGCCACAACGATCCGTGCCGCCAGTCCGGTGCGCGCCAGATTCTCGTGCAGCCGCTCGACCCGGCGGGCCGAGATGTCGAGCGCGGTGACCTCGGCGCCCATCGCCGCCAGCTGCAGCGTCTTGGCCCCGGGCGCGGCGCAGAGATCCAGCACCCTGGCGCCGGGGGCGGGCGACAGCAGCCGCGCGGGCAGGGCGGCGGCGGCGTCCTGCACCCACCAGGCGCCCTCGGCATAACCGGGCAGGGCCGTGACCTGCGGCCGTCCCGGCACCCGGACACTGCCCGATGGCAGCAGCAGACCGTCGACCTCGGCCGCCAGCGCCTCGCGATCGGCCGGGGTACGCAGGCTGAGGTCGTGCGGCGCGGGCGCAAGATGGGCCTTCGCCATGGCGTCGAGCGCCGCGTCGCCCCAGTCCGCGGCCAGCCGTTCGGCCAGCCACGCGGGGAGGTTCACCACCGGCGCCGCCGGTTGAGGCGTGCTGCGGCCCAGCCGGCGCCCGACGGCGTTGACCAGCTTGGCCAGCCGCTCGCCCCGCGGCACGCCCTGGGCCAGCCGCACCGCGCTGTCGACGGCGGCGTGGGCCGGGCGGCCGGCATAGAGCAGTTCGGCCGCCATCAGCCGCAGGATGTGGCTGATCGGCGGCGCGGGCGCACGCTCGACCAGCTCGGCCAGCAGGCTGTCGATCTGGCCCAGATGGCGCAGCGCCGTGTCGGCCAGACCGTGCGCCTCGGCCCGTTCGGCGGGCGGCAGACCGGCGAGGCCGGCCTCGTCGAGCATGCGGCCGCGGTCCAGCACGTCGGCGATCAGCCGCACCGCGCCGCGACGGGCCGCCATGCCGGGCGCCTCGCGCTCGCGCCGCCCGCCGGACGGCCCGGCCCCTTTGGCGCGCCCGCCGGCGCCCTGGGGCTTGGCGCCCTCGGACTTGGCGCCCTTGGACTTGGCGCCCTGGGGCTTGGCGCCCTCGGACTTGCCGACATGGGGTTTGCCGCCCGGTGATTTGCCGCGGGCAGGCCCGCCCGGCGATTGGCCGCGGGCAGGCCCGCCCGGCTGGCCCTTGCCGCGCGGCGGCGCGTCCCCCGATCCCTCGCGCATCCTAGTGTCGGGTCCCCGACCAAGGGCGGGCGCGGCGGCCGATGCCCCACGGGTTTGCCCGCCGTTTGCCGCGCGCCTCGGCCCCACCGCGCGCCGCGACCGGCTCGGGCTCGAGGCCCGCCTGTGCGCGCAGCGCCGCGATCCGGCGGGCGGGGTCGGGATGCGTGGCGAACAGGCTGTCGATCCCCCGCCGGGTGAGCGGCGTGACGATGAACAGGTGCGCAGTCGCCGGGTTGCGCTCGGCCCGCTCCATCAACGGTCGGGGGCCCGCCGCGATCTCGTGCAGCGCGCCGGCCAGCCACAGCGGATTGCCGCAGATCTCGCCACCGCGCCGGTCGGCGGCGTACTCGCGGGTGCGCGAGATCAGCGCCTGGATCAGCCCGGCCGACAGCGGTGCGGCCAGCGCAGCCAGCAGCGTGACGAGCAGCGCCCCCACGCCCCGCTGGCGCGGCGCCCACAGCGCCATGTTGGCGACCATCGACACCGCTCCGCCCACGGTGGCCGCCACGGTCATCGTCAGCGTGTCGCGGTTCTCGATGTGCGCCAACTCGTGGGCCACGACGCCGGCCACCTGCTCGCGCGTCAGCCGTTGCAGCAAGCCCGTGGTCACCGCCACGGCCGCGTTGCCCGGGTCGCGCCCGGTCGCAAAGGCGTTGGGCTGGGCATCCTCGATCACATAGAGCGCCGGCATCGGCAGCCCGGCCTCGCGCGCCATCCGCTCGGTCATCGACCAGAGCTCGGGCGCGCTCTGCGGTCCGACGGCGCGGGCGCCGTACCAACGCAGCACCGCCTTGTCGCTGTTCCAAAAGGCCCAGGCGTTCAGCGCCAGCGCAATGGCCAGCGCCATCAGCGCGCCCAAGGTGCCTGCCAGCATGAAGCCGACGCCCAGGAACAGCGCCGTCAGCGCCGCCAGCAGTACCGCCGTTTTGGCGAACCCCATTTCAGCCTCCGGTTGGGGGTGGGCGACCCGTTGCAGCCCGTGCCGCGCCCGCCCTATGTCACGGACAGTGGACACGGAGAGCGATATGGCGATCGACGACGCGCCGCAGAAGACCCCAGCCGGGACCGTGACGGCCGCGACCACGAGCGATGCCGTCGGGGGCGACGCCTCCCGGAGCGACACGATAGGGGGCGATGCGCAGGCGAGCGACCCTCAGGCGAGCGACCCCAAGGCAGTCGACCTGGAGGCGGTCGACGCGATGGCGGGCGGGCGCGACAGCGGGGACCGAGACGACAAGGCTGCGCGTCTGGCCGCCGCCGCGCGCCGCG
>JBCCMW010000044.1:0-16143 GCA_039026175.1 Pseudomonadota bacterium | reverse complement strand
CGCCCCCGCCGTCGCGCCCCCGCCGTCACGCCCAACCCCACCGTATCCCCCGCCGCCCCGTGCCCCGCCGCCACGTGCCCGCCGCCACGTCACCCGCCGCTGCGTCCCTCGCCGCCATGTTCCCGGCCGCCATGCCTCACGCCGCCACGACCCACGACGCCATGCCTGGGCCCTGACGCGCGGCCTTGCCGTGGCGTCCCCCGCCCGGTTCACTGGGCGCCGGGGCAGTGCAATGGGCGGGCGCGTGGAGAACCTGTCGGACATCCGGACATTCGTGCACGTGGCGCAGAGCGGCGGCTTCGCCGGGGCCGCGCGGCTGCTCGGCATGACCACCTCGGCCGTGTCCAAGGCCGTGGCGCGGCTGGAGACCGGCGTCGGCGCCAAGCTGCTGACCCGCACCACCCGGTCGGTCGCGCTGACGGTCGAGGGCGAGCGCTTCCTGGACGGGGCGCGGCGGCTGTTGGAGCAGGCCGACGCGCTGAGCGCCGAGTTCACCGACAGCCTGGACGCCCCGCGCGGGCGTCTGGTGATCACCGCGCCCGCGGTGTTCGGCCGGGTATGGCTGACCGAGCGGGTGCTCGCCTTCATGTGCCGCCACAGCGAGGTCGAGGTCGAGCTGATGTTCGACGACCGCCAGATCGACATGGCCTCCGAAGGCGTGGACGTGGCGGTGCGCATCGGCTCGCTGGGCGACGGCGCCAACCTGGTCGCGCGCAAGCTGTTCGACGACCGGATCTATACCTGTGCGGCCCCCCGCTATGTCGAGGCGCACGGCCTGCCCGCCACGCCCGACGATCTGGAGAACCACCGCGGGCTGCATTACCGCATCCGCAACACCGGGCGGCTGTTTCCCTTCATGTTCCATGTTGGCGGCACCGTGCGGCGGCTGACGCTGGCGCCCATGCTGGTCGGCAACAGCGTCGACGCGCTGGTCCAGGCGGCCGAGGCCGGGGTGGGCATCGCGCAGCTGCCCAGTTTCCTGGCCGTCGAGGCCATCGCCGCGGGCCGGCTGGTCGAGGTGCTGGCGGACTACCGGATGGAGAACTTCCCCTACTCGATCGTCTACCTGGACCGTCGGCTGGTGCCCCCCCGGGTGCGCGCGTTCGTCGATTTCCTGGTGGCCGAGCCGCCGCGCTTCCGCGACATCGTCACCTGAGCACCCGCGCTAGCGCGATCCGCGCCCGCGATTGCTTCCGATTGGGAAAGAGTGATCGTCACAGCGCAGCGGTACTCGCCGCCGGGCGCCTCCGTATCTTCGCCCCCATGCCGGGGCCGCGCCGCAGCGCCGTCCCCCGCCAGGTGAGGAGACGGACATGCAACAGACCCGTACACTGCTGACCGGTGCCGCGCTGGGCGCGCTGGTCGCCGGCGCCGGCTGGTACGCCGCCGACGCATTCGCTGAGCGTTTCGACCTGCCGAGCCTTGTCGGCCAGGCCCAGGCGTCCACCCCGCCCGCGGCCGCGGCGCCGCTGCCCGCGGTCGACGCCGTGGTCGCCGAGGCCCGCGCGATCACCGAGTGGGACGAGTTCACCGGCCGCTTCGAGGCGGTCGACGAGGTGGCGATCCGGGCCCGGGTGGCCGGCTACCTGGACGCCGTCCACTTCGAACCGGGGCAGGTGGTCGCGCAGGGCGATCTGCTCTTCACCATCGACCCGCGCCCGTTCGAGGCCGCGCTGGCCGAGGCCGAGGCCCGGCTGGCCGAAGCCCGCGCCGCCGCCCGGCTGGCCGAGGCGGAACTGGCCCGTGCGGCACGCCTGCGCGACGGGGGCCACGTCAGCCAGTCCGTGCTGGACACCCGCGCGCAGGAGGCCGAGAGCGCCGCCGCCGCCATCGCCGCGGCCGACGCCGCCGTCGCCCGCGCGCGGCTGGATCTGGGCTTCACCCGCATCCACGCGCCGGTGACGGGCCGGATCTCGGACGATGCGGTCAGCCCGGGCAACCTGGTCGCCGCCGGCGCCGGCACCCCGGCGCTGACCACCATCGTGTCGCTGGACCCCATTCACTTCGTGTTCGACGCGACCGAGCGGCAGTACCTGCAGTACATGCGCGCCACCGAAGCCTCGGGCCTGCGCGAGCGGGCGGGCGAGACGCCGGTGGCCGTTCGGCTGATCGACGAGGACGCGTTCGACCACCCCGGCACCATCGACTTTGTCGACAACCGCATCGACCGCTCGACCGGCACGATCCGCGGCCGCGCCGTGCTGGACAACGCGGATGGGGTGCTGACGCCCGGCATGTTCGGCCGTCTGCGCCTGGCCACCGCGGTCGACGTTCAGCGCGTGATGGTGCCTGAGCGGGCCATCGGCTCGGACCAGACCGCCAAATTCGTGTGGGTGGTCGATGCCGCCGGCACCGTCGCGCGCCGCACCGTGACCCTGGGCGAGCGGGCCGAGGGCCTGCGCGTGGTCGAGGGCGTGGCGCCGGGCGAGCAGGTCGTCGTCACCGGCCTGCACATGGTCGGCCCGGGGGCCCGGGTCGCCGTCACCGTCGTCGAGGCCCCCACGGTCCGCGTGGCCGCGCGCTGAGGCGCAGGCACCCGCGGGTGCCCTTTTCAGGTGAGGACAATACTATGAAACTGCCGCAGTTTTTCATCGACCGGCCGATCTTTGCCATCGTGATCTCGGCCTTTATCACCATCGTCGGCGCGCTGGCCTCGGTCACGTTGCCGGTCGCGCAGTACCCCGAGGTGGCGCCGCCCACCGTGCAGGTCCGCGCGCAGTACCCCGGCGCCTCGGCCGAGACGATCGCCCAGACCGTGGCGACCCCGCTGGAGCAGCAGATCAACGGCGTCGAGGGGATGCTGTACCTGTCGAGCCAGGCCACCGGGGACGGCAACCTGACGATCACCGTGACCTTCGAGCTGGGCACGGACCTGGATGCCGCCCAGGTGCTGGTGCAGAACCGCGTGTCCATCGCCGAGCCGCGCCTGCCCGAGGAGGTCCGGCGTCTCGGCGTCGTCACCCAGAAGGCGTCGCCCGACCTGTTGCTGGTCGTGCACATGTTCTCGCCCGACGGGTCGCGCGACGATCTCTACATCACCAACGCCGCCCAGCGGGTGCGCGATCAGATGACCCGGCTCGAGGGCGTGGGCGATGTCACCATCTTCGGGGCGCGCGACTACGCCATGCGTGTGTGGCTGGACCCCGAGCGGATCGCGGCCATCGACATGACCCCCGGCGAGGTGCTGGCGGCGCTGCGCGCGCAGAACGCCCAGGTCGCCTCGGGCCTGTTGAACCAGCAGCCCACGCCCGAGGCATCGGCCTTCGAGCTGTCGGTCCAGACCACGGGCCGCCTGGCCGATCCCGAGGCGTTCCAGCGCGTCATCGTCAAGCGCGGCGATGACGGGCGGATCGTGCGGCTGGCGGACATCGGCCGCGTCGAGCTGGGTGCCGCCGACTACACCACCCGCGCCTACCTCGACACCAATTCCGCCGTCGCGATGGTGATCAACCAGCGCCCCGGCACCAATGCGCTGGAGACCGCGGGCCAGGTGCTGGCGTTGATGGAGGAGGTCTCGGCTGACTTCCCCGAGGGTCTGTCCTACGACGTGATCTACAACCCGACCGAGTTCATCCAGGCCTCGATCGACGCGGTGATCGCCACGATGGTCGAGGCGGTGATCCTGGTCGTCGCGGTGGTGCTGCTGTTCCTCGGCACCTGGCGCGCGGCGGTGACGCCGATCCTGGCCATCCCGGTGTCGCTGGTCGGCACCTTCGCGGTGATGGCGGCGCTGGGCTATTCCATCAACAACCTGTCGCTGTTCGGGCTGGTGCTGGCCGTCGGCATCGTGGTCGACGACGCGATCATCGTGGTCGAAGGGATCGAGAAGCACATCCGCGCGGGCCTCGGCCCCCGCGACGCCGCGCGCAAGACCATGTCCAAGGTGACGGGCGCGCTGATCGCCACCTCGCTGGTGCTGGCGGCGGTGTTCATCCCGACGGCGGCGGTCGCCGGCATCTCGGGTCAGTTCTACCGCCAGTTCGCGGTCACCATCACGGCGGCCACGGCGATCTCGCTGCTGGTCTCGCTGACCCTGTCGCCGTCGCTTGCCGCCATGCTGCTGCGGCCCCATGGGCAGCAGAAGCCGGGGCTTTTGATGCGCCCCGTCATATGGGCGCTGGGCAAGTTCGACCGTGGGTTCGAGCGCGCCTCGGACGGCTATGCCTGGGCCACCACGCGGCTGGTGCGGGCGCCTGCCATTATGCTGGCGCTGTTCGCCGGGCTGATGGTGATGACCGACCACCAGTTCGGCAAAGTCCCGGCCGGCTTCATCCCCGAGCAGGACCAGGGCTACTACATCACCGTCGTGCAGCTCCCCCCGGGCGCTTCGCTCGAGCGGACGGACGGCGTCATCCGCCAGGCGACCCGCGAACTGCTGGACATCGATGGGGTCGAGCACGCGGCCGTCTTCGCCGGCTTCAACGGCGCGACCTTCACGACCGAGAGCAACACGGGCGTGATCTTCTTCACCACCACCCCGTTTGCCGAACGCGCCGAGCGGGGCGTGGTCGCCGAGGACGTGCTGGCCGAGGCCCGCACCCGCATGACCGGGATCGGCGATGCCGCGATCTTCGTCATCGCCCCCCCGCCGGTGCGTGGCATAGGCACGGGCGGCGGCTTCACGATGATGCTGCAGGACACCGGCGGCGTCGGCCCCGTCGCGCTGGAGCAGGCGGCCCGCGCCATGGCGGCCGAGGCCAACGCCGACCCAGGCCTGGTGGCGGTGTTCTCGCTCTACTCCACCGGCACGCCGCGCGTGTGGGCCGAGATCGACCGCGAGCGGGCCGAGATGCTGAACGTCCCCGTGGCCCGCATCCACGAGGCGCTGGAGGTCTATCTCGGCTCGGCCTACGTCAACGACTTCAACCTGTTCGGCCGCACCTACCAGGTGATCGCCCAGGCCGACGCGCCGTTCCGCGAGACGGCGGACGACGTGGCGCGCCTGCGCACCCGGTCCGACGACGGCGCCATGGTGCCGCTGGGCTCGGTCGCAACGTTCGAGGACACGACCGGCCCGCTCCGCCAGCCGCGCTACAACCTGTTCCCCGCCGCCGCCGTGCAGGGACAGACCATGCCCGGCGTGTCCTCGGCCGAGGCGCTGGAGCGGATGGAGGCCATCGCCGAGCGCGTGCTGCCCGCCGGCATCGGCTTCGAGTGGACCGAGCTCAGCTATCAGGAGAAGACGACCGAGGACACGGCCGCGCTGGTGTTCGGCTTCGCGGTGCTGTTCGTCTTCCTGGTGCTGGCCGCGCAGTACGAGAGCTGGGCGCTGCCTGCCGCGGTGATCCTGATCGTGCCCATGGTGCTGCTCTCGGCCATCACCGGCGTGTGGCTGGCGGGGCTGGACAACAACATCCTGGTGCAGATCGGCTTTGTGGTGCTGGTGGCGCTGGCGTCCAAGAACGCGATCCTGATCGTCGAGTTCGCCCGCCAGGCCGAGGACGAGGGGATGGACCGCTGGGCCGCCGCCGTCTCGGCCGCCCGCACCCGGCTGCGGCCCATCGTGATGACCTCGCTGGCCTTTATCCTGGGCGTCGTGCCGCTGATGCTGGCCACCGGCGCGGGCGCCGAGATGCGCCAGTCGCTGGGCACCTCGGTGTTCTCCGGCATGCTGGGGGTCACGCTGTTCGGCCTGTTGTTCACCCCGGTGTTCTACGTCGCCGTCCGCGCGGTCGAGGACCGGCTGTCGCGCGGCGGCCGGCGCGGCGCCGCGCAACCCGGACCGGCGGGCGCCCCGCCGCTGCGGCTGCGGGCCGAGGACGAGGCCATCCCCGGTTTCGGCGTCTGAACCCTCACCTGCGGACGCCCTGGAAGGGTCCGGCCCCCGCGGCCGGGCCCTTCGCCGTTGCGCCGGTCACTTCAGCGGGGCCGTCGCCGTGACCGTGGTCCGCTTGCCCGAGGGCTCGAAGCGATAGACGTCGCCCTCCCACCCGCCGAAGTCGGCAAAGGTCGTCGCCGTGCCGAATACCGGCGGCGTATAGGTGATGTGGCGGAACTCCTGCATCGCGTCCGACGCATAGACCGGCACGCCCATCGTCCTGGCGAGCATCGCCATCAGCAGCGAGCCGTTGTTGCGCACGTTATGGGGGTCGCGGGGATAGGCGTCATTGGCCGCACCGCAGGCATAGACCAGCACCATGCCGCGCGCCGCGATCAGTCCCGCCAGCGGCGCGAGCGTCGCCACGGTACTGGCGTGCAGCCCCTCGGCCGACAGCTGGACGCCGAAGCCGCCCGCCTCCCCGCCCGTGGTCCTGGTCCTCACCCCCGACGGGCCGGATGTTCGGTCGTACAGCCCGTGCGCAAAAATGCGCAGCGTCGGGACGGGGGCGAACAGGGCCATCTGCGTCTGGGCGCGCGCGACCATCGCGGACAGGCTCTCGCGTTCGCTGGTGGTGATCGTCTGCAGCGTCTTGCCGTAGTTTCTGGCCAGCCGTTCGGTGATCCGTTTGTCCAAGATATTGAACGCCTTGCCCACGCCACGCCCCTATTCTGTGCCGCACGGCATCGCTGTCGGGTTACCGGACGGGCCCGCGCTGCCGCTACGGCAAAGCAGTCTCGCGGATCGAGCGGTTCATGTCTGCGGAACAAAGGCCGCAGTGCGACGGTCCGTGCTTACTTGGCGGCGCGGCGAAAGGCCGAGGGCGTGCGCCCGGTCCAGCGTTTGAAGGCGCGGCGAAAGGCACGGTCGTCGGAATAGCCCAGCAACGTCGCCACCGTCTCGATCGACATCGCCGTGTCGCCCAGCAGCTCTTCGGCGTTGGCGCGGCGGGCTTCCTCGATCATCGTGTGCAGCGTCGTGCCCTGGGCCGCGGCCACCCGGCGCGCCGAGCGCAGGCTCAGCTCGGCCCGGCCCGCGGCAGTCGAGGCGCGATAATCGCCCGTGGCGGCCCCGTCGCCGATGGCGCGCAGCAGGCGGGCGAACACCGGCGGATGCTGCGCGTTGGCCAGCCGCGTGCGGACCAGGCGGAAATGCTCGTCGACAAAGGCGAAGAGCTCGGCATTGTGACCGGGCACCTGTTCGTCCATCGCCGCGCGGCGGATAACCAGCATGGTCTGGTTGGTCGCAAACGAGACCGGAACGCGCAGGAACGCTTCGTACTCGGCGGCCGGGCCCAGCGGCTCGCCATAGATCTCGACCCCCGCCAGCGCGCGCCCCTGGCCCAGCACTTCGCGGATCACGCGGATCACCAGCATCACCCCGACCTCGCTGGTCCGGCCATGGTCCAGCACGTCGTTGGGGTGGTTGCCGATCACCAGCACGCGGTCGCCGTGCGTCTCGATCCGCAACGACAGCCGATCCGCCAGAACGCTCTGATTCTGCACCAGAAACGACAGCGCCTCGTGCAATGTGGCGGCATACTGCAGCCCGTGGACGATGCCGCCCAACAGCGCGAAGGGGGCGGCGCGCGCGGCCTCGACCGTCAGCGTCACGGTGCCCCCGCTGCGCTCGATCAGCGCAGTCCAGAGCCGGGGCGCGACATCGTCAGGCAGTCGCGCATCGGGGTCGCCCAGACGCTCGAGCTCGAGACCCGTCGCCTGTTGGATTTCGGCCAGTGCCATCCCGCGCGACATGGCGAACGCAACCGTTCCCGAGGCGATATCGACATGGACTGCTTGGCCCGCGACACTGTCCGCTTCTGTCCGTTTGCCGCCCCTCATAGTCCTGTTCCTGTTGTTTCTTGTTGAATATCGTCGTTAACCAAGCCGTGAAGAGAATTCTCTGCAAGTGCTGAGACGAAAAACATATTCGACTAAAGTCGCGGCGCAAATTCTCTGTGGTCTGGAAATTACAGTTTTATAAGTAAACGACAGGGCGCCATACTCGCTCGAGTGAAATGGGAGGCGATGCTGTGCAACGGAAACGCACCGCGTCCGGATGGCGCTACGCGACAGCTGCGGTGCTGTCGATCTCGGTACTGGGCTGCGTGCCCGAGGAGGAAGACGAGACTCTGCTCCAGCCGCCGGTGCGCGGCTTGATCACGGTCGTCGTGGAGGACGCGGTCGAGACGACCGTGCGCCGCTATCCCAGCGTGCTGGAGCCAGGCGAGGTCAACGTGCTGTCTTTCGAGGTGGGCGGTCGGCTCGGCCGTCTCGACCTCTCGGTCGGTCAGCGGATCGACGCGGGCAGCGTGCTGGCCGAGCTGGACGGCGCGCAGTTCGTCACCACGATCGAGAACCGCCGCGCCCGGATCGAAGAGCTGACCGCCACGTTGGAGCAGGCCGAGGACGACCTGGCGCGGTCCGAGACGCTGCTGGCCCGCGGCGTCGCCACGCGCGTTCAGCGCGACGAAGACGCCACCGAAGTGCGCGAGATCCGCGCCCAGCTGCTGCAGGCCGAGAAGGACCTGGCCGAGGCGGTCGAGGACCTGCAGGACACCGAGCTGATCGCGCCCTTCGACGGCATCATCAGCGCGGTTGAGGTGGACAGCTTCGCCACCGTCTCGGCCGGCGAGGCCGTGGTTTCGGTCTACGAGGCCAGCGACTACGAGGTATCGTTCTCGGTCAGCTTCGACGTGGTCTCGCGCCTGGTCGTCGGCACGCCCGCCACGGTTCGGCTGGCCGACGACCCCAGCGTCGCGCTCGACGCGGTGGTCAGCGAGCTCGGCGAGCGGGCCGATACGGTGTCGTCCTTTCCCGTCGTCGTGTCGCTGACCGAGACGGTGCCGGTGATCAAGGCGGGCATGTCGGTCGAGGTCGCCTTCGAGTTTGCGCTGCCCGAGGCGCAGGGGTTCCGCCTGCCGACCAGCGCGGCGATCCCCGAGGGTCAGATCCCGGAAAGCCCCAGCCCCGACAGGCCGCAGCCCGTGCCGGTGTTCGTGTACGACCCGGAGACCAGCACGGTAACCCGTCGCATGGCCACCTTTGCGGGGCTGCGAGGCAACGATCTGCTGATCATCGATGGGCTGGAACCCGGCGAGCGCGTGGCGGTCAAGGGCGTGTCGTTCCTGCGCGAGGGCATGCCCGTCAAGCTGATCGAGGACATGGAGTAACGCTGTGGACATCGTCACCCGTTTCGGGCTGGAGCGCGGCCGCTTCACCGTCCTGATGATGGCGCTGATCCTGTTCTCGGGCGTGGTCACGTACCTCAGCATCCCCAAGCGCGAAAACCCCGAGATCACCATCCGCACCGCCGTGGTGGTGGCCGAGTTCGACGGCATGGCGCCCGCGCGGGTCGAAAACCTGATCGCCATCCCGATGGAGCGCAAGATCCGCGAGATCGGCGCTGTCGAGGACATCGAGACCCGCGTGATGAGCGGCGAGGTGCTGATCAAGGTCTCGCTGTTCGACTCGACGTACGACACCGACGTCGAGGATGCGTGGGAGGACCTGCGCAACAAGATGGAAGACGTGGCGGCCGAACTGCCCGAGGGCACCGAAGGGCCGTTCGTCAACACCGACTACGGCGACGTGTCGATTGCGACCGTGGCGATCACCGGCGACGGCTTCAGCCTGGCCGAATTGGAGGACGTGGCCGAGGATCTGCGCACCGCGCTGTTCCGGGTCAGCGGCGTCAGCAAGGTCACGCTCTACGGCGAGCAGGAAGAGCGCATCTGGCTGGAGGTGGACACGCGCAAGCTGGCCTCGATCGGGGTGCAGATCGACACGCTGCTGACCGACCTCAGCGAGCAGAACGTGATCCTGCCGGCCGGCGAGATCGACGCCGACGGCACCCGCATCGTGCTGGAGGCGAACGGCGATCTGGACAGCGTGGACGAGATCCGCGGCGTGCTGACCGAGGTCGACGGTCTGTCGGGCTATCTGCGCCTGTCCGATCTGGTCGACGTGCGCCGCGGTTATGTCGATCCCAAGGAAGAGCCGGTCTTCTTCAACGGTCGCCCCGCCATCGTGGCCGCCATCGAAATGTCGGACGACACCGACATCCAGGATCTGGGCGGGCGGCTGGAGGTGGCGCTGATCGCGTTCGAGAACAGCCAGCCCATCGGCATCGCGCTGGATGTCTCGACCTTCCAAGAGCGCAATGTCACCCAGTCGGTGGACGGTGCGCTGGTGAACGTCGCGCAGACGCTGACCGTGGTGCTGATCGTGATGCTGCTGTTCCTGGGCGTGCGTCCGGCGCTGGTGATCACCGCCATCGTGCCGTTCACCATCTGCTTTGCGCTGGCCGCGATGGGCGGCATCGGCGTGGATGTCGAACAGGTGTCCATCGCCGCGGTGATCATCTCGCTCGGCCTCTTGGTCGACAACGGCCTGGTGGTGGTCGAGGACATCGACGGCCGCGTCAAATCGGGCGTCGACGGCCGCGCGGCGGCGCTGCACGCGGGCGCGCAATACGCGGTGCCGCTGGGCGTCGCCTCGATCACCACGATCTCGGCCTTCGTGCCCATGCTGCTGCTCGAAGGGGTCGAGGGCGAATTCTCGTTCTCGCTGGGCGCTGTCGTCTCGATGATGCTGCTGGGGTCGTGGATCACCGCGCTGTACGTGCTGCCCTACCTCTCGGTCCTGGTGCTGCGCCCGGGCAAGCCCAAGGGCAGGGCCGACGCCGCGCCGCGCCAGAAAGGGTTCCTGCTCCGCACCTACGGGGGCCTGGTGCGCCGGCTGCTGCCCTTCGGCCTGCCGATCATGATCCTGTCGCTGGGTGCGGTCGGCTTCAGCGCCACGCAGATGGGCCAGCTCAAGAACCAGATGTTTCCGTACAGCGAGCGCGCCGATCTGCTGATCTACATGGATCTGCCCAAGGAAGCCGCGATCTCGGAGACCGAGCGCATGGCGCTTCGGGTGCAGGAGTGGCTGTCCGACAGCGAGATTAACCCCGACGTGCTGAACAGCACGGTCTACGTCGGTTCGGGCGGGCCGCGCTTTAACCTGGGCCTCGACCCGGCCGACAGCGACCCGGCCAGCGCCTTTTTCCAAGTCAACACCACCTCGCTGGAGACCGGGATCGAGGCGGTCCGGCGGGCGCGGCACCACTTTATCCAGCATTTTCCCGAGGCACGCTTCCGCGTGACCCGCCTGCCCCAGGGCGGCAGCGAAAGCGGTATCGTCGAGATCGAGATCGCGGGTCCGGATGCCGAGACGCTGATGGCCGCCGGGCGTACGCTGGTGGCCGCCGCCGCCGACATCCCGCTGCTGACCGAGAACGAGAGCGACTGGGGCAACAAGGTGCTGACCATCGCGGTCGACATCGCCCAGGACCAGGCGCGCGAGTTCGGGATCACCTCGCAGGACGTGAGCGAGGTGATGGAGGCCTACTTCTCGGGCACCACCTACTCGGTCTATCGCGAGGGCGACGACCAGATCCCCATCGTGATGCGCGCGACCGAGGCGAGCCGCGACAGCCTCGAGGACCTCGCCAACCTGTCGATCGGCATCGGCGCCGACGTGATTACGGTCGACCAGGTGGCGGCCTTCCGTCCGCGGCTCGACTACTCGCAGATCCGCCGCATGAACCAGGTGCGCCAGATCATCGTCTCGGTGCGCAGCGATCTGTTGAGCGCGGGCGAGACGCTGGCCCGGCTGCAGCCCACCATCGACGCGCTGAACCTGGGTCCCGCCTACGGCATCTCGATCGCCGGCGAGCTGCAGGACAGCGCCGATGTGCAGGGCGATATGGGCGGCAACATGCCCATCGCGCTGGGGATCATGGTCGCGGCGCTGGTGTTCCAGTTCAACTCGATGCGCCGGGCGCTGGTGACGCTGCTCACTATCCCGCTGATCATGATCGGTGCGCCCTATGCGATGCTCGCCATGGGCCAGCCGTTCTCGTTCTTTGCGATGCTGGGGCTGATGTCGCTGATGGGCATCATCATCAACAACGCCATCGTGCTGATCAATCAGATCGACCTGGATGCCCAGGAGATGGCGCTGGACGATGCCATCGTCGCCGCGTCGCAGGCACGGGCCAGACCCGTGATCCTGACCTCGCTGACCACCATCTGCGGCTTGATCCCGATGGCGCTGTCCGGCGGCGCGCTGTTCGAGCCGATGGCGACGATCATGATCGGCGGGCTGCTGTTCGCCTCGCCCATCACGCTGATCCTGGTGCCCACCCTCTATCGCCTGCTGATGCGCCCGCGTGGGCGGGACGCGGCGGCGCGCGAGGCCGAGAGGTTGGCCCGGATCCAAGACGCTGCCACGGCGGAGGCGCCCGCATGAGACTGCCCATCCTGGCCGGACTAGGCCTGGCCGCCCTGCTGGCGGCATGCAGTTCGGCGTCCCGCACGCCCATCGCCGAGGAGGACCTCGCCCAGGCCGCGCCCTATGGCATTCCGGGTCTGCTGCGCGTCTGGGGCGACGATCTGAGCGACCTCGATAACGAGACGCTGCGCGCCAGCCTGATCGCCCGTGCCAAGCGCATGCACGGCGACGCCCTGGCAGCCGGCGAGCCGGTGCTGGAGACGGCGCTGGCGCTGTCGGGCGGCGGGGCCGACGGCGCGTTCGGGGCGGGCGTGCTGGCCGGGTGGACCGAGCGCGGGGACCGGCCCGAGTTCGACATCGTCAGCGGCGTCAGCACAGGCGCGATTATCGGCCTGTTCGCCTTCCTCGGCCCCGAGTACGACGACGACCTGCGCGACATCTACACCGCCTATGCGACCGAAGACCTGCTGGAGCCCGCACCCTTTGCCGCGCTCACGGGCGGGTCGTCGCTGTCGGATGCCAGCGACTATCACGCGCTGATCGACAGCTACATCGACGAGGAGACGGTCGCGGCCATCGCCCGCGAGGCCGCCAAGGGCCGCATCCTGCTGATTGGGACGACCAACCTGGACGCCGCGCGCCCGGTGATCTGGAACGTGTCGACCATCGCACTGTCGGGCCATCCCGAGGCGGTGACGCTGATCCGCGATCTGGTGCGCGCGTCCTCGGCCATTCCTGCGGTGTTCGACCCCGTGGTGGTGCCCAGCGTCACGCGCGACGGACGCACGCTGGACGAGATGCACGTCGACGGCGGGGCGACGCAGCAGGTGATGATCTTCAGCCCAGAGCTGCCCATCGTGGAAGTCGACCGCGCGCTGGGCGTCACCATCGACCGCAAGCTTTATGTGATCATCAACAACTCGCTCGAGAAACCCTACGAGCCGGTCGAGCTCGGCGTGCTGCCGATTGCGGGCAAGGCCGTGTCCAGCCTGATCGGCGGCTCCAGCGTAGGCGATCTCTATAAGATCTACGCCATCACCGGACGCGACGGGGTGGATTTCAACGTGCTGTGGGTGCCGCGCAGCTTTGCGCTGAAGCCGCAGGAGCCGTTCGACCCTGTCTATATGCAGGCGCTCTATGCGCTGGGCCGCGAGATCGGCCGCGAGGGACCCAACTGGCAGAGCCGCCCGCCCAACTTCGCCCTGGTCGCCGCCGAGTAGGCTCGGCAAGCACCCGTGGTCAGGCCGCACCCGGCCGGGGGCCTGGCAGCGGCCCGCCTAATCCAACCCGCTCGGCCTATCCCTGATCCGTGCGCCGCGGGCGCGCGGGCGCTGTGCCGTGCCCGGGTTCTGCAGGGCGCCCCGATCCGGGGGTTCCCAACTTCTGGGACGCGGCCGCGCCGATAGGACGTGGACACGTCCTTGGGTCGCCGAGGGTCCTGCCTGCGGAGGGAACGGCTCCGCTGGCAAACCCTCGGACAGGAGACCCACGATGTTTTCGACCGCCATGATGCTCCCGGCCTCGGACACCTACTACTTCAATCCCACCCCTGTGCCGGCGATCCCGACGCCCAGCTACACCATCACCCTGCCGACCGGCAGCCGCTACGACGGCACCAACTGGAACGACACGATCCAGGCGAGCTGGGGCAACGACACGCTGTACGGCTACGGCGGCAACGACACGCTGCGTGCCGGCAGCGGTGACGATGCGGCCTATGGCGGTACGGGCAACGACCGGCTCTACGGCGAGTTCGGCAACGACCGCCTGTACGGTGGCGACGGCAACGACACCCTCTACGGCGACGCCGGTAACGACCGGCTCTATGGCGACGCCGGCAACGATTACCTCGCCGGCGGGACAGGCAACGACTGGCTGTACGGCGGCAGCGGGAACGACCGAATGTATGGCGGCGATGGCGCCGACTATCTGAGCGGCAGCACCGGCAACGACACGCTGTACGGCGACGGCGGCAACGACCGTCTGTCCGGCGGCGACGGCTTCGACTTTATCCGCGGCGGCGACGGCCATGACCGGCTGTATGGCGACAACCACAACGACTATCTCTACGGCGGCACCGGCAACGACAGTCTCTATGGCGGCAGCGGCAACGACTATATGCGCGGCGACGCCGGCGACGACTATCTGAACGGCGGCAGCGGCAACGACCGCATGTACGGCGGCGACGGGAACGACAGCTTCCGTGCCTCCAGCGGCAACGACATGCTTTACGGCGATGCCGGCAACGACCGCTTCTATGTCGGCGAAGGCAGCACCTCGGTCTACACCGGCACCGGCTCGGACCGGGTGATCTGGGACGGCGGCAACGACGACGACGACTACGTCTGGATCGCCGACTTCAACCGCGCGACCGATGTGATCGAGTTCCGCAACATCGAGCGCAACCGCAAGTTCCGCTCGAACGACGACGTCGACCATTTCGGCGACCTGGACACCAACCGCGACGGCGTCATCACCGGGGCCGACGACGATTGGACCTCGGTCGGCTGGGGCATGTTCTTCGACAGCGAGGACGGCGTGCTGTTCCTCAGCGGTGTGACCATGCTCGACAGCTCGGACGTCGCCTTCTCGTAAGCCACCCGCCACACCCGTGGCCTGCCCGCGGCGCCCTGGCGTTGCGGGCGCCCAGGCACCGGGAGCGGTGCTCCCCGACAGCGACCGCGGGCCCGTGGCGGGCGTGCCTTGGCGCCGCCCACCGCCTCCGGGGTGCCGGGCGACAGGAGAAACAGCCATGACCAGCACTGCCGCGATGGCCGATACCGCTTGCCTGCCCCGCGTGGGCGCGTTCGGGGACATGGACGCCTGGCTGGCGGACAACCGCTACACCCCCGCTGCGATGCGCCGCCTGGTCGATGCCGTCTGCCGCTGCCGGGTGCTGGGCGAGGACGGCGACGCTGCGGCTGCAGCCGCCCCCTCCGGCCTGGACGCCGAGGCTGCCTGGGCCTTCTGCGGCGCCGCCATGGCCGACGCGCCCTGGTCGCTCGCCCCCGCCGTGCACCGCGCGATGGCCGAGACCGTGCGCGATCTCTCGCCCCAAGCCACTGGCGTGGGTGGCACAGGCGGCCCGCGCTGCGTGATCCCGCGGGCGGGGCAGGGCCCATGGCTGCGCTCGCCCTACACCGGCAGCGTGGGCGATCTGCTGTGGCTGGCGCACGAGTTCGGCCACGCCGTCCAGGCGGTTGCCGCAGACGGGTGCGACGTGCCGCCCGTGGCGCGCGAGACCTGCGCCTTTCTCGCCGAGTTGGCGCTGCTGGACCACGCTGCGCACCGGGCGCCCGCGCTGGCGGCATCGCTCTGCGCCGCCTGGCGCCGCCATGCCGGGCGCTACTATGGCGCCGACCGGATCGACCTCACCGCGGCGCTGGACGCGGCCGAGCGTCCGGCCGCCTACGACTATCGCTGGAACTATCCGCCCGCGCATCTTCTGGCCCGCGCGATCCATCGCGCCGGTGCGGGCGCGGCGGGCGCGGCGGGCGCGGTGGGCGCGCTGTTTCGGGCCGAGGCACCGGGTTTCGCGCTGCTGCAGCCCGGTCGCCACGATGTCGAGCCGATGCGCGCCAACCCGCTGCCGCCCGCGCCCGATGCGCCCGATGCGCTGGCCATGCTGGGCATCGCCGCGGCGCTGGAGGCCGAGGCCTGGGCCCCCGGTCTGGCCCGCCCGATCGGCGACTGGGTCGCCCGGCGCGCCGCCGCCATCGCCGAGGGCCGAGTATTCCTGGGCGTCGACGGCGCGCGGCGCCCGGTCGGCTTTGCCCACTGGCGTATGCGCGAGGGCGAGGGGCCGGCGATCGACGGCCTGACCGCCCCGTTCGTTGCGCCGCCGCTGTTCCGCGCGGGCCTCGCAGAAAGGCTGGCCGCGGCGCCGGCTGGGACACCGGCCGAAAACCCGGGCGACCCGCCGGGGCCGGGCGAGGCCGGCGTCGCAGCGGGGCGGCTGAGTGCATCGACGCCCGACCCCTATGCGGTGCTGGGGGCAGCGCTCGGCCTGCTCGCCGCGGCGCCGTATCACCGCCGGCGCGCAGCCGG
>JBCCMW010000043.1:0-16163 GCA_039026175.1 Pseudomonadota bacterium | reverse complement strand
TCCGCGACGGCATCGCGCGCGTGCTGCCGCACTACCGGCCCGGGCACCGCCACTATGGCTATGTACAGGGCATGTACGCCTTCGGGCTCGAGGAGGCGGGCGACTATGCGGCGGCCGAGCGGCACGGCAAAATCGCCGTCGGCGAAAACCCCGGCGACGCCTGGTCGGTCCACGCCGTCGCCCACGCCTTCGAGATGACCGGACGGGGCGAGGAGGGCCTGGCCTTTACCGCCGCGCTCGAGCCCGACTGGGGCCAGGTCAACAACTTCCGCTACCACTTGCACTGGCATCGCGGACTGTACCTGTTGGAACAGAACCGCACGGCCGAGGTGCTGGCGCTCTACGACGCCGAGGTGGGCGCCGACCCGGACAGCGGCTTCTACCTCGACATGCTCAACTGCTCGTCGATGCTTTGGCGGCTCGAGATGCAGGGCGTGGACGTGGGCGACCGGTGGCAGGCGCTGGCGGGCGTGGCGGCCAAACGCTCGGGCGAGGAGGAGCTGATCTTCGTCACCCTACACTATGCGATGGCGCTGATCGCGGCCGGACGACCCGGGCAGATCGACGCGCTGGAGGCGCATCTCGAAGCCTGGGCCGCCAAGCCCACCACCCAGGGCGCGATCGTCGCCGCCGTCGGTCTGCCGCTGTTCCGTGCGATGCGGCTGCTGCGGGTCGGCCGGGCGGGCGAGGCGCTCGCTGCCCTGCTGCCGCTGCGCTATGCCATCGATCCCATCGGCGGCAGCCACGCCCAGCGCGACGTCTTCCAGATGGCGCTGATCACGGCGGCCGAAGCAGCGGGCCAGCCGCGCATGGCCCGGGCGCTGCTGGCCGAGCGGGTGGCGCTCAAGCCGCACGGATGCTGGGGCTGGCAGCGCTATGCCGCAGCGCTGCGGTCCGTGGGCGAGCGGGCAGCGGCCGAGGCGGCAGAGACCAGGGCCGCCGATGCCGCGGCCGGACGCCTCGTCGCCGCGTGAGCGCCTGGCCGATCATCGGAGTGATCATCGGGGCGATCATCGGGGCGATGATCGGGGCGGCGGGCGGTTATGGGCACCTGTCTCGATCGGACGGCCGGGTGGCCGTGCGGTGCACCTGCTCGACGCGCGAGAACACGGTGCGCAACGTCGCGATACGCCGGGCCTGTCGGGCCAGCGCGACGGGCGCGATCCGGCTCGATGCGGCGAGGCCCAACCCGTCGAGCGCGATGCCCACGCCGCGCATGCCCGCCACCGGCTTGCGCACCCTACCGCTGCGCGCGTCGTCGTATGTCAGCAAACCCTCGACCGCGAGGGTCGCGGCGATCAGCGGCACGCGCACCTGCGGCGGCGCGAACGGCAGTGCGAGGTGCGCGAGGTCGCGCCCCTGCTCCAGCCGCCCGCGCTGGCGCGCCAGCCAATCCGGCCGTGGCGGCACGGGTTCCGGCGCGACGGTCGCCACGGCACGGTCGCCGTCGCAGGGCTGCGGCATGCCAACCTCCTCGGTCTTGCCGATCTCTCGGGTCAACATGGCGCCTGTTGGGCGGCACGACCAGGGGGGGCGCGCATCACCATGACCGCGACCCTGTCGATCGACGCCCTGCACGCGCTTGTCGCGGGGGCGCTCACCCGACATGGCGCGTCGCAGGCGCAGGCCGACGCGGTGGCGCGCACCGTGACGGCGGCCGAGCGCGATGGCGCGGCCAGCCACGGCATCTTCCGCGTGCCCGGCTATGTCGCCTCGCTGGTCAGCGGCAAGGTGACGGGCGATGCCGTGCCGACCCTCACCTACCCCGCGCCTGCGGTCGTGTCCGTCGACGCGGGCCTCGGCTTTGCGCCGCTGGCGCTGGAGACCGGGATCCCCGCGCTGGTGCAGGTGGCGCGCGAGACAGGGGTGGCGGCGCTGACGATCCGGAACTGCTTCCACTTCGCAGCGCTCTGGCCCGAGGTCGAGGCGGTCGCGGCCGAGGGGCTGGTCGGTCTGGCCGCGACGGCCGCCACGCCGATGGTGGCCCCCGCCGGTGCGCGCGTCCCGTTCTTCGGCACCAACCCGCTGGCTTTCGCCTTCCCGCGCCCTAATGGGCCGCCGCTCGTGTTCGACCAGGCCGCCGCCGCGATGGCCCGTGGCGAGATCATGCTGGCCGCCGAAGCCGGCGAACAGGTGCCCGAGCAGGTGGGCATCGATGCCGAGGGCCAGCCGAGCACCGACCCGGCCGCGATCCTGGGCGGCGCGCAGTTGCCGTTCGGCGGCTACAAGGGATCGTCCATCGCGCTGATGGTCGAGCTGTTGGCCGGTGCGGTGGCAGGCGATCTCTTCAGCCCGGAGGCCGGTCGCGCCGACAACCGCGACGGCGGCCCGCCCCGCGGCGGCGAGTTCCTGCTGGCCCTCGACATCGCGCGCTTCGGCCATGGCGAGGGCTGGCGCGCGCGGAGCGAGGCGTTCCTCGACGCGTTGTCCGCGTTGGACGGCGTCCGCCTGCCCGGCGCGCGGCGCCACGCCAACCGTGCAACCGCCCTGGCCCAGGGCGTGTCGCCGGATCCCAACCGTCTCAAGACGCTCCGCACCCTCGCCGGCGCCGACTGATCGCCCGACGTCGCGTCGCGGCCGCGGGTCGGGCCACGCGCTCATGCCGGGGCCTCCTCCTCGGCCAGGCGCATCGCAAGCATCTCGATCTCGGCGCCCAGCGGCCGGTCGGCCAGGATCGGCGGAACGGTTCGGCGCACGGCCCTGCACAGCGCATCGGTGGCCCGGGCAAAGGGACGTGTCGCGTTCTCGGCGCTGCGGATCGCGACCGCCTCGGTCACCGCGATCGCCAGGATCGCGAGAATGCGCGCAGCGTCATCCAGATGCTGCGAGGCGCGGCGCGCCGCGATCGTGCCCATGCTGACGACGTCCTGATTGGCGCCGTTGGTCGAAATCGACATCGCCGAGGCTGGCACGGCACGTGTGCGCATCTCCGCCAGCAGCGCCGTGGCGGAGACTTGGGCCCCCATCAGCCCGCTGTCGAGGCCCACGTGCCCGCGCGTCAGAAACGGCGGCAGCCCGTTGTTCAACCGCTCATCCGTCAGCCGCGCGATCTGCCGTTCGGCGAGCCCCGCGAGCGACAGCACCGCCGCCGAAAGCGCATCCGACGCCAGCGCAACGTGCAGTCCCATGAAGTTGCCGCCGTGCAGCGCCAGCGCACCGTCGGCGCTGTCGGGCGGCGGAAAAATCGGGTTGTCGGTCACGGCATTGACCTCGCGGCCAACGACCTCGCGGTGGAACGAGACCGTGTCCGCCACCGCACCCAGGACCTGGGGCACGCAGCGGATTGTATAGGCATCCTGCGGGCATGTGCGCGGGCTCTCGCTCTCCTGCGCCGACGGGGTCGCCGCACGATCCGGGCCCGAGGCCGCACGCCGGGCGAGAAAACCATGGTCGAGCCGTGCACTGCCCGCCGTCAGCGCGGCGAGTGCTGCCGTGATGGTCCGCTGGCCGGGATGCGGCCGGATCGCCGCGAGGGTCTGGTGCCAGGCCTCCGCGCGTCCGCGCAGGACTTCGGCCAGGCCGACGGACAGCAGCGTGGCCCAGCGCAGCAGCCGCTCGACCCGGCCCTGACTGTCGACCGCGACCCCTGTCATGGCGGCGGTACCGTTGACCAGCGCCAGCCCGTCGCGGGCATGCAGATGCAGCGCGGTGCCGCCAAGGCACGCAGCCACCGTGGCCGCGTCGGCAAGGGGCGCATCATGCCGCGAACCCGGCCAATGCGCCGGGCCCGGCGCCGAGAACGTGTCGAGGTCGGCGCCCGCCAGCGCGCCGTCGACCGTTCCCAACGGTCGCGGCGGCAGGAGGAAGGCGCCGCGACCCATGAGGGCGAGGGCAAGATGGGCGAGCGGGGTCAGATCTCCGCTGGCACCCACCGTCCCCTGTTGGGGGATCCATGGGGCGAGCTGGCTGTCGAGCAGACGGGCAAGCGTCGATGTTGTCGCGGCCCGCGCGCCCGAGTAGCCAGCGACGATCGTGCGCAAGCGCACGGCGGCTATCGTTCGCGCGATCCGCCACGGGTAGGGCCGGCCGGTGCCCGACGCGAGGTGCGCGATCAACTTCTCCTGTAGCGCCGGGCGGCGTTCGGCAGGAATGGGGCGATCGGCGAGAGGGCCAAACCCCGTCGTCACACCATAGATCGGTACTTCGGCCCGGATGGCATCGTCGAGCCGAGCCGCCCCGCGCGCAATGCGCGACGGGTCGATCCCGAGCGCCGAGGCCGGCGCCTTGCCCTTGGCGACCGCAGCGACGATCGACAGATCGATGGGCTCCGGCAGGTCGGGCGGCGCCGATGCTTCCGCCGCGCCTTCGGTCGTGTGGCCCGGCGCGGTCTCCGCAGGGCCTGGGGTCGGTTGCGAGAACGGTGCGGTCATCGTTCACCCCTTCTGACCCTCTGGCGCCCCATCGTGGAAGGCCGAGACAACCGCAGGGTACCGCCTGTGGAACGAAGCGACCGTGGGGCTGCACGATCCGCGCCCGCGAGCCCGCCACCGCAAAGGCTGAGCGGCCTGCTGCCACGCTCAGAGCGCATCTTCACTCGGAGAGAGAGCACGGAGATCACTTCGGAAACGAGCGGATGGCACACAGCGGCTGCGGTGCACGAATGCGGCCCGCGCAGCTCTTGCACCGGTCGCAGACGTCAACATGTTGCCGTCTCGGCAGCGTTGCGGACGCTCACGTCTCCCACCCGGACCTCCATCTGGAATGTCGATGGATCGGTGCGCGCGACCGGCAACCCAGAGGCGCGGCGGACGGCACACGCAGCACATCGCCCCCGCCCCCGCACCCGCACCCGCGGCGCGGTACCGGACCGTGTGACGGGACCCATAACCCGTGCCGGTCCACCGCCGCGCCGGGATAGAGTGATGCCACCTGGCAGAATAGCGCCAATGCTCATCGCGCCGCGGTCGCGCAACCCAGCCGCTCACGCGTCGGTCTCCGGCATGTTCATCCGGCGGCGTATCCAGGCAGTCGTCTCCTCATAGGGCATCGGTCTCGCGATGCCGAACCCCTGGGCGTAGTCGCAGCCCAGACTGTGAAGCATCGCCATCTGCCCCTCGGTCTCGGTCCCCTCGGCCAGCGTTGCGAGACCGAGATTCCGCGAAAGCGCCAGCGTCGCTTCGACCACCATCCGGTTGGCGCGATCGGTCTCGATGTTGCGCACCAACGAGCGGTCCAGCTTCACCGCGTTGGCGTTCAGCGTGATCAGGTGCGAGATCGAAGCCTGCCCGGTGCCGAAATCGTCGATCTCGAGATAGAATCCGTCCTGTTGCAGCAGCTTCAAGGTCTGGCGCGCAGCGTCCTCCTCATCGCCGAACAGCACGTTTTCGAGGATCTCGATCGCGATCTGTTCGGACGAGAGATCGTGGCGCGCCATTTCGCGGCGCAACCGGCTGATGTAGCCGGGATCGCGGAGCGCCTCGCCGGTGCAGTTCAGGCTGATCCGACCGCCGTTCAGGCCCATCCGTTCCCAAGACGCCAGACAGGCCATCGCCTTCTGCATCACGATGTCGTCGATCTGCGGCAGCAGCCCGGTCTCCTCGGCGATTTCGAGGAACAGGCCCGGCGGCACCAGTCCCTGCTCGGGGTGGCGCCAGCGCACCAGAACCTCGAAGCCTACGACCTGCCGGTCCGAGAGCCGGACTTGGGGCTGGAAGAACGGCTCGATCTCGTCGCGGCTGAGGGCTGCGTGCAGCTCGTTATAGGTGCGGCTCCGGGCTTCCAGCGCGGCGCGCATCTCGGGCTCGTACAACCGCACCTGACCAGCGCGCCGCGGCAGATCGCGAAAACCCATCGCGATGCGCGCGTTGTTGAGCAGCTGGTCGGGGCTGCCTTCGCCGCCCTTCATCACGGCGACCGCCAGCACGGTGCTCACGCGGCAACTGCCGAGCGCGGTCTCGACGTCGAAACAGCCGGCCTGCGCCATCGCCTCAGCCGCCGTGATCAGGCCCTGATTCGATGTCTCGCCGTCGAACACCACGGCGAACTCGTGACCGCGGGTCCGCGCGAAAAAAGTCCCCTCGGGCAGCGCATCGCTGAGCGCGAAAACCACCTCCTGAATCACCTCCGCGCCGGTGTCGGCGCCGTAGAGATCGACGATCTGGCCGAAATCCAGCACCTCGAGCAGGATCAGACCGACGGATCGCGGCTCGTCGCAGTCGTCGCGCAGCGCCTCGATCAGCACCTGCAGCAGGCGCCTCTCGTTCGGCAGGCCCGTCTCGACGTCGTTGTTCAGGCGGGCCTCGAAGGCCGCGCGGGACTTCTCGACGGCGGCGAGGTGGCGCACGGTGTCGGTCACGTCGAACAGCGCAAGCGCGCGATGCTCCGTGTCCGGCAGGCTACGCTGCACTACACAGTATCCCACGGGCTTTTCGCCCGACTTCGAGAACGTCAGGACCTGACCCGTCGCCCCCGCACAGACCGCGGCGAGCGCCTTCTCGTCCAACGTTTCACCCAGCCGCGAGAGAAGCGACGTGACCGTCGGGGGCGCGCCCGCCGACGACGGTGCGTCGCTGTCGAGCGGCCCGAAGGCCGGCCCGGCCCACTGCACATGACCGTCCCGGTCGACCAGCATGCTACGCTCGAGCACGCTGTCGGCCAGTGCGGAAAGCGCGCGCGCCGGCGCGTCTGCACCGGTTCTGTGGCCGGCCACGCCACGCAGACCCGCGTGCGCGCCGCGCTCGCCGGTCGTGGCGTCGCGCAGGCAGCCGTTCGGATCGCCCGCCGACGCGCCCGCTTGTGCCTTTTCTACGCCCATCTCACCGCCATGGTCCGCCGCCGCGTCGCGCATGCACCCTCCTCAGGCAACACGCAGACCTAAGCTTACAAGTGTTGAGAACTGCTAAAGGCACCGATCCTCGAAATAGATCGCAACCTCCTCCGTCGTAAGCGTTTATTCATCCGCCGCCGCCATGAATTGGATCAGGAATCATGTCGCCAGCAAGAGGGAACTTCGGACATGGAGCAGGCAGGCACGCTGCAAAGGCGCGGTGGGCGCTACGAGTTCTCGTTCGAGGAGCTCAAGTTAACGGTTCGTGGCGCGCATCCGGAGTGGGTGCTGACCGCGGCCGCCGAGATTATCGCCGACACAGAGAAGCTGCGTCTGCAGGGCAAGCTCGACGAACTCTCGATGCTCGTCGAGATGGGCGAGGCCGACGAGATGGATGTCGACGACGCCAACTATGCGGTCGAGGGCCGTTTCCAGGCGCTACCGCAGTGCTCGGTCGTCCTCGGCGACACCGACTATCGGTGGGTCAGCAGACAGGGCCGGGATCCCAACCAGAAGCGCGTGCCGCCGGTCGAACGCGTCCATCGCGAGAACGCGCACCTTCCCGGCGCCGACTGACCCTTCTTCAACGCACACGGCAATCGACAGGACGATCCATGGAAATCCTCCCCTTCGGCAGCAACGACATCGACAACATCCTGCAGCGCGAGCCGCACCGCGCCGAAAGTCTGCCCTTCGGCGCCGTTCAGATCGACCGCAAAGGCACGATCATGAAGTACAACTCGGCCGAGAGCTATATCACCAAGCGCGAACCGAACGCCGTGATTGGCAAGAACTTCTTCAATGACATCGCTCCCTGCGCCAAGGGCAAGCGCTTTCACGGCGAATTCTTAAAGTTTCGCCGCAGTGGCGAGGTCGATACGCTATTCGACTATGAGTTCGACTATCAGATGGAGCGCGTGGGCGTGAAAATCCACCTGAAGAGCCAGGCAGACGGCCAGAGCTGCTGGATCTTCGTCAAGCGCGTCTGAGCCTGGCGAGCCCGACATGTCGATCAAGCTCGACCCTGAGTTGCGGGCCCACTTCAAAGCCTGGCGCAACGGTTCGGCGCTCGCCGGCCCACCCGGTCGTGATGGCACCGCGACCGAGCAGACGGGGTTGCCGGCAATCGACGTCGACGGGGTCGCGCAGCCAGCGGGACCCGCTGCCAAAGCGTCGGGGGGCGCGCTCGCGTGCGGCGCAGCATCGCCTGACAAGCGTGCCGAACCCGCGACGACGGCGGGCTCGATATCGGGGGCGCCCACCGACCACGCGGCGGGCAAAGTCGAGGCGGGGTGCTTTCTCTGTCGCGCCAGCCCGCCCGCCTGCGAGGCTGACGGCCGTGGCGGCGCATCGCCCCGCAGAACCGGCATCGAGATCGCGATCCGCCTGGTCCGAGAGTGACCGGCGTCATCAGACCGAGCGCACCGGGCGCGAACACCAATAACGGAGGAAGACCGCATGAAAGTCGCCTACGACGTAACGCCGAGCCAAGCGCAGGGCGTCGATTTCGATCCCGGTATCAGCGTCGATGTCGACCCGGATTTCGAGACGGTTTCGCTGCCCCGGCACGGAGAGCGACCGCTCACCTTCATGGCGAAGGAACTCGGCGTGGCATCCAGCTACGTGCCACGAAGCCCGTACTGGTTCCAACTGACGATCTATCGTCGGCACGAGGGCGGTTTCGTTGCCGCAATCAAGCAGTATACGAAATCGGCGATGGACCCCGGCTACGATGTCTGTATCGACGCCTCCAGCTTCGCCGACATGATGCACGGACTGGAAACCTTCGACGCGGGCCAGGTCGTTCGCTGCATGGACGACCCCGGTGATGGGCACCTGTCGGCAGGCGAACTCGCGGTTCGCACATACCACATGCGCTTTAGGCTGGAGCAGGCACGCCAGCAGTTTCGCTGCATCGTCGCAGAACTGCTCCACGAACTTGCGCAGGAATGATGTCCTCGGGGACTGCGCCCGCGCCGCTGTCGGTGGAGGCGGCCTCGCTGTCGGAGGGAAGAGAGGCCACCTCCGACGACCGGATCGGCCAAGAGGCGATCGCCTCCGCCGAGGGCCTGCTACCCGTGATCGTCGACCTTATCGTCGACGGCGTCATCCAGGCGGGCTCCCGCGGTCCGATCGCGTCCGATCTGCGCGCCGCCTTGCGGACGCATCCGCACGAGGCGTTCGAGAGCGATACCATCAACCTCGACAGCCTGGCGGTCATCAGGGCCGCCAGCCGGGTCGCCGAGTTATTCGCGATGGATCGCACAGGGCACGACGATTTCCTCTTGATGTCACGCGACGCATACCGCTGGGCGGCTCTCGCGGCGCAGGCACTGTCGATCAACGGCGAGGTGGTGCTCCGCACGTCGGGCTCGACCGATGCGCCGAAGCGTATCGTCTGGCCGATAAGGGAATTGATCGAGGAAGCCCGCGCCTTTGCCGCACGATTTTGTCCGGGCCGCACCGTCGTCCTGGTGCCGACGTGCCATCTCTTCGGCTTCGTCTTCGGCGCTCTGGTACCCGCGGTCGCGGGCGTGCCGGCTGTCTCTATGGTCGGTCGCCTCGGCTCCGCCGTGGCTCGGGATCTGCAGCCCGGCGACCTGGTCGCCGCAACGCCCTTCCTTTGGAGCGACGTGATCGGTGCGCTTGCCGCCTCAACGGCACCCTGCCCGCGGATCACGGGCGTTTCATCCGGCGATGCCTGGCCCGACGACCGCTGGCGCGAGATCGATCAGCTTGAGACGCTGACGCTCTGCGACGTGTTCGGCAGCACCGAAACGGCGGCCATCGGCCTGCGGGATGGCCCGGGCCCTTTCGCCCTCGCGCCCGGCATCTCTTGGTCCGCCCCTGCGCCAGCAGCCACGCTGGCGAGACGGACACGCGCCCTCCCGATGGCAGATCGTCTCGTCCGCGTAGCACAGAGTAGCGGACCGGACGGTTTCGAATGGGCGGGCCGCAGCGACGATTCGACGACCGTTGCCGGCGTCACCGTTGCACTCGCCGACGTGCGCTCCGTGCTGACGGCGCATCCTGCCGTGACAGCCGCCGCCTGTCGCCTCGACCGACGGCTCGCGACGCCCCGGCTCAAGGCGTTTGTGCAGGTAGCTGGCGACGGCAACCCGGGCGTCGTGGCAGCGCTGCATGCCGCGTGCCGCGACCGGCTGCCGGCGGTCGCGCGGCCCCATCACATCGCCATGGGTCCCGAACTGCCCCGCGGGCCGAGCGGAAAACTGGCCGATTGGCCCACGAACCCCACCGACGATTAACCGCAAATCAAGCGCCAGCGGGCACCCTCAGGGTCGAGCAGAATGCGGAGACAGCGCGCGCCCATGCCTAAGGACAGCGAACTTCCAATCGTCGACGAGGCGCCGACCAACCCCTGGCTGCGTCCCCAGGCCGCCCTCGGCGCCGCCCGGCAAGCTCTAGCGGCCCGCGCCGCCGCGTACCTAGAGGCCGGTGTCGCGGTGATTCTCTGCGGCGCACCGGGCAGCGGCAAGACGGCCCTCGCATTGCGTCTGGCCTCCCGGCGCCAGCGGCCAGTGCATGTGCTGACGGGCCACGCTGCGCTGGAGGAGGTCGACCTCGTCGGTCGCATCACCGGCCTCGATATCGAGCGGACGCGCGACCGGTTCGTGCACAGCGTCGTCAAGACGCGGGAACGCCAACGTGAGGGGTGGGACGACGGTCCTCTGGTGCGGGCACTCCGCGATGGCGGCACCTTTGTCTTCGACGAGATTACCCGCGCGCCGACAAGCGTGACCGCGCGGCTCCTGTCAGTGCTGGAAGAACGGCTGCTGGTCTGCCCGTCGCGGGCTTTCGCCGAGCCTGTGGTGGCTGCCGAGCCGGGCTTCGCCGTCGTGTTCACCGGCAACCCGCCCACGATGGGTGGCACGACCGCGCTGCCGCAGGCGCTCACCGACCGGTTGATTACGCTGCGCCTGCCGCCCATCCAGTCGGATGAGGTGGCGGAGGTCCTTGCCGTTCGAACGGGCCTCGCGCCGGAGGCGTGCCGCGCCATCAGCGTCGCGGTCCAGGCGCGCCAGCGCTCGACCGAGAACGACGCCGCGCACTCGGTCCGCCCTGCGCTCACCGTGGCAAGGATCGTGCGCCATCACCGCATCGCCGCGGATGCGCGCGACCCTGCATTCCGTGCTCTGGTCGACGATGTCCTGGGCCCCGAGCGCGCGCGCACGGCAGCGGGTGAGGACGCAGAGAGCACCTTGGCCTCGACCGCTAGGGAGGGCGCCGCGTGGCAGACCCGCTCGAATTGACCATGCCGATCGACGCGGTGCAGGCGAGAGCGGGCGACGCGGCACCTGGATCCAAGCCCACCGGCGACGCGGCCGATCAAACACAGCCCGGTCTGGACATGGCGAGCGCCGTCACCGCTGCCCGCGACGCCATCGCCGCCTTCACGGCGCAGCCGATCGACCAGGTCGTCGCCTGCGCCCCGGACGGCAGCGCATGGCGTGTCGGCATCGAGACGGTCGAAACCCGCGCTAGGGTCGGCCGCAACGACCTCCTCAGCCGCTTCGACGTGACGATCGACCGAGACGGCCGCCCGATCGCCTTTCTCCGGGTCGCGCGCCGCTTCCGAGAGGATCGACTGGCCGAGGAGCAGGGCTGATGCGGCAGGATACAGCGAGCGCAATCGCCCACGACAGCCTTGCCGATATCCTGGAGCGGGTGCTGGAGAAGGGGGTCGTCGTCGCCGGCGATGTGACGGTGGCGGTGGCAGGGATCGAGCTGCTCACCATCAAGGTGCGACTGCTTGTAACCACGGTCGACAAGGCGCGGGAGATGGGGATCGATTGGTGGGTCCGCGACCCGATGCTGACCCGGCAGGCCGATGCTGCGCGGGTGGAGGACGACCGGTTGGCGACCCTGGAAGCCCGGCTCGCAGCGCTTGAGAGCGCGACATGAGCGGGCGGCTGTACTGTTTCGCCGTCGTCGCCGCGTCGATGGGCGCTGCGCTGGACGTTGCCGATCTGCCCGCCCCCCTGCCCGGCGACGACGCACTGCGTCGCATCCGCATCGGCCAGTTGGCGGTGCTGTGCGCGCCGACCACGGCCGACACCGTCGCCCCGAAGCGACGCGCGCTGCGCACGCACGCCGCGATGCTCGACGCGCTGCACGCGCGCGGCACGGTCCTGCCGATGCGTTTCGGCACGCTGGCGGACGATGAAGCGGCGCTCGGCCGGGTCATTGCCGCCGAACACGACGCCCTGGTAGGCTATCTCGCCCGTGTCGCCGGACGGTCGGAGTATGCCTTGCGGCTCAGCGTAGCGCGGGGCGCTCTGGTCGAGGCAGCCATGGCAGCCGACCCCACGCTGGCGCAGCGCCACGCCGCGCTGCCCCGCGCCGCGGCAGCCCGCCAACGCGCCGCGATAGACCTTGGCCGACATGTCGCCGAGGGGGTGGCGCGCGCGCGACGGCGGTGGGAGCAGGCAAGCCTCGCCACGCTGCGCGCCCTGGGGATCGAGACCGTATTGCAGGCGCCCGAGACGGACGACGAGATCCTGCGCGCGGCGGTGCTGACCAACCAAGCCGAGACCGACGCGTTGACGCAAGCGCTAGACGGTCGAGGGATCGAGGGTGCGCCACGTCTGCCGCCTGATCTCACCGTGCGGCTGGTCGGGCCTTCGCCGGTCTATTCGTTCGCAACGATCCGCCTTTCGGGTCTGCAGCACGGGGTGGAGATGCCGCGATGCTCCTGAAGTTGCTGAGCATGCCCATCCGGGGCCCCTTCGACGCAGCGCTCTGGGTCGCGGGCAAAATCCAGGAACACGCTGAGACCGAGCTCCACGATCCAGCCGCGATCAAGCAGGCGCTGGATGCGCTCGAACGTGCGCTCGAAGCCGGACACATCGACGACGAGACTTTCGATCGCGAGGAAGACATCCTTCTCGCCCGCCTTGCGGCCGCGCCAGGGCGGCGCGAAGGCGTCGGCCCCTGATGCGGCGCATCGTGGCAGCCATGGCGCCGGCGGCGGCCGCCCGCGCTGCCGCGCGCGGCCCTTTTCCGCTCGCGACCTACGAAAGTGGCGGCACGGCACTCTTGACCCTGCCCGGCGCGGCGGCGCCGACGGGCCGGCGCGCCACGCTGTCGCTCGCGGTCGAACACCGGCGTCTGCTGGAACACTGCCAGGCCCATGGCGCCGTCCTGCCGGCAGCGACGCCGCTGCACGCTCTGCCCGAGCCTGCCATCGAACGCCTCGCGGCGCAGCACGGAGCCGCCTTCGCCGACGTGCTCCAGCAATTGGACGGGCGGGCCGAATTCACCGTCCTGGTGACCTGGGACCCCGCGCGCGCGCTCGCGCGACCGGCGCCTTCTCTGCGCGCCGCGGCCGAAGGCGCGGAAGCCACACGCAACGCCATGCGGCACGCAATCGGCGCCCGAGTGTCGGCGAGCGGCTGCGCATCGGTGGCGCACCCTGACGGCGGCATCGAGACTCTGTTTGCCGCGGCACTGCTGTCACCGCCGTCGATGGCGGCGGTGCTGGACCCGTTGTTGGAGGAAATCGATCTCCTCGGCCGGGGGGAGTGGACAGTTCGATGCATTGGACCGCTGCCGCCGCTGTCTTTCTGTGCTGTGCGGTTGGAGACTGTGGCAGCCCCTGACGATCCGCTTGCGTCCGACAGCCGCACCCTCGTCATGAAGGCCGCGCAGCGCGATCCCGGGGCCGGCGCGGCGCTTGCCCGTCTGGTCCGCCGGCTGGGGGGCATGTATCCGGCCTGGCAACGCGGAGAAGTGCAGCACCTGCTCAGCCTCGAAGGCGCCGGCCTGCCAGCCGCCGATCACCATCCGCTGGCGGTCGAGGCATCGCGATGAGCGGTGTGGTGCTGCACGGCGTGCTCGCAGAAGCGCCGGCGCGGGGCGATCCAGCCCTTACGCCTGCAGGCAGTCTGTTCGCAGCCCTCGGCAGGCTGGACCCGGATGCGCCTGCCGAAGCGTTGCGCAGGGCCGCTGTCACGCACTTTCGCCTGCTCGAGCGACTGTGCGCCGAGGTGCCCGTCATACCGGCCCGTTTCCCGCAGGTCTTCGAGAGTGCGGCGGCCGCTCAGCACGCCGTCGCGACCGAGCAGGCGCGATGGCGTACGCTCCTCGCCTGGCTGGGCGACGACGCCGAATTCGCCGTGACACTCCGCAAAGGCCCCGATAGCCACGCGGCATCGTCGGCGGGGCAAGCCCAGGACCGACCCGGTGATGCCGCCGGCGCATCATACCTCCGCGCCCGCGCCGTCGCCGCACGCCGCCGCGCGACCCGGGCGAACAGCGACGACGCCGCGCACACCCTGGCGGACGTCCTCGCACGATCCTATCGCGCGGCGACCGTCGCCCCGTCGCGCGATGTGCGTCGCGACCGGGTCGTGATGGTCCTCGCCCCGCGCTCGGCCCGCGCCCTCGTTGCGCAGAGCGTGGCGCGCTGGGCGACGCGGTTCGACCGGCTCGCACCCGGCCTTTCCGGACCGATGCCGGTCTTCACCTTTCTCCCCGAACAGGCAGAAGCCGATGTCGCACGTTCACCGTAAGACGGCGCAACCCGCCGCCGCCGACGCGCCTTGGGACGACCGGGGTGAGCGGCTGGCCGATGTGCTTGATCGCGCGCTTCACGTCGGGGTTGCCGCCGATGCCGAGATCTCTCTCGGGGTCGCCGGCGTTCCACTCGTGCGTATCTCGGCCCGACTGGTGGCCGCGACGGCGTGCAAGCTCCAGCCGCGGCGCACCGTCGAATGAGCACCGCCCGCTGCCTGCCATGCCTTGGCAAGGCTTCCGATCGACGGCCTGATCGCGATCTTGCCCGGCTCCTCCTCGCCATCATGGAACTCCTGCGCGAGCTCATGGAGCTGCAGGCGATTCGCCATCTCGAGGCCGGCGCGCTGACAGCGGACGAAGCCGATCGTGTGGGCGACGCCCTTGCACGCAGCCGAGCCAAACTCGTCGAGATCGCCGGGCTCTTCGGCGTCGACGAGGATGAGCTGACCCTGCATACGCGAGATCTTGCGGTTTTTGGCCTAGAATAACGCCGCGTGTTTTCCCTTTGTTCAACGATTTCCCCGATCATCTTGCATGACGCCAATGAAACGCTGTCCATCGAGGGAGAAGGGCAATGGCCATCGAAAAGAGTCTCGCTTCCACGTCGCTTGCCGAAGTGGTCGACCGAATTCTGGACAAGGGGATCGTGATCGATGCCTTCGTGCGTGTCGCCCTCGTCGGTATCGAGCTGGTCGCCATCGAGGTGCGCGCCGTCGTCGCCTCGGTCGAGACGTGGGTGAAGTACGCCGAGGCCGTCGGTCTGTTGACCGAACCGCAGAACGACTGAGGCTGAGACGTGTCCGACCACAGGCGCGCGGCGCCCTGGCGGGAGGATGCCCAACGCCGGCGCGCGGGCGCCGGCGCGGAACTCCAGGCGCTGCGAGCAGCGCGCAGGGCCCGTCAGGCGGCCGCGCCCGAACGCGGCAGCGGATGCGCGGCACCATCTGCGTGCCGCGCTCATGGCCTCGAGGGGCCGGCCGACCGAGCCTCGCGGCGCGATCCGCCAGAGGCCAACCCATCCAGCGGCAAAGTTCGGCAGACGTCGCCGGACGGCAGCTCTGTGGCCATGGCCGACCCGGATCCTGCTGCTACTGGCGAGGTTGCGCCTGAACAGAGATGGCAGGACCGGGAGGAAGGATCGACGCCGGCGACCGGCCCGGCCGGCTGGAGCGCGGAAATCGCCTACGCTCCACCGATGCAAGGCGGGTCACCGGCTGACCGCGTGTTCATCGCTCCTCTTCCCTTCCCCGGAGAACAAAGGCCTTCGATTACAGATGTCGAGAGCATCCAAGGTGAGCCGGATCCCGATCTGCAACCGCGAGCTGCGGATGCAGCGATCACACCACGCAGAAACACGACAACTCCAGCAGAGGTGGGCGCCTCCGCCAGCGCGCTTCCCGTGGATCCCGGGATTGAAGTGACCCTGGATCCGGCGCTGATCGAGGTGATCCAGCAAGTCGCAGCCTGTGCCCGCCGCGGCTGCGAACAGGCGATGTCGCTTTTGACCGGGAGGCCGGACGACAGGCGGTATTCACCCACGGCCGCGGAGGCCTGTCATCCCGCGATCCTATTGGCGCACTGCAGCCCGACCATGCGAAAGCAAATTCTGCTTGCCGCTGGCGTGCTAACGCCAAGCGCGGACTAGGAACAACGAACAAATGCCGTAGCTCCAACAAATAGCTAATCAAAGTTCCAATTGAAAGATCGGTATAAGCCTACAAAGAAAGTATTGCGCAGAGTTTCATCTCAAATACCAGAAAATGCAAGTGAATACTATTTTTTGATTTTTAGATAGTCGAAAGCAAACCCGGATCTCGTTTGCATGCTCGTGGGCATACAGGCTGAGCGCCGTCCGCCCGGC
>JBCCMW010000042.1:0-16211 GCA_039026175.1 Pseudomonadota bacterium | reverse complement strand
CTGGCCAGCGGGGGCGAGCCGCTGCGCCTCTACCGCCGCCGCCGCCCCGACCGGCCCGTCCGCATCGTCGCGCTCTGCGACGTGTCCGGCTCGATGGTGGCCAGCGCCCGGGTGTTCCTGGCCTTCGTCAAGGGCCTGATCGGCACCGACGACCGGGCCGACGCCTGGCTGTTCCACACCCGGCTGATGCGCGTCACCCCCGCGCTCCGCGACCATGACACGCTGCGCGCGGCGGGCCGGGTGTCGCTGATGGCCGAAGGCTTCGGCGGCGGGACCGATATCGCGGGCAACCTGGCCCGCTTCGCCGACGGGCACGGCGCGCGCGCCCTGTCGCGCCGCACCGTGGTGCTGATCCTGTCCGACGGCTACTGCGCCTCGCCGCCCGCGGCGCTGGGCGCGGCGCTCGAACGGCTGCGCCGCCGGGCCGGCCGGGTGGTGTGGCTCACCCCAGTGCCGCCGGCTGCCGACGGCGCCGTGGCGAGCCACATGGCCGCCATCCGCCCCCGTGTCGACGCCGTCCTGCGCGCCGACACGATCGCCGCCCTCGCCGCGCTGGAACCGGTCTTCGAGCGCCTGTGACCCGTATCCGCCCCAGCCAGGCCCGCGTGGCCCGCCAGTGCGCCCGATAGCGTGAGAGCCCGAAAGCCCGAAAGCCCGAAAGCCCGACCATGCCCGACGACCCGTTCGACATCATCGCCAGCCTGCGTGCCCAGGGTCGGCCCTTTGCCGTGGCCACCGTGCTGCGCACCGCCGATGCCACCTCGGCCAAGGCGGGGGCCAAGGCGATGGTCACCGAGGACGGCAGCGTGCTGGGCCATGTCGGCGGCGCCTGCGTCACGGGTGCGCTGCGCCAGGCCGCGGCCCAGGCGATGGCGACCGGCGAGCCCAGGCTGATCCGCGTCCGCCCCCGGGGCGCGGACGACGCGACCGTCGCCGACGTGTCGGTGTACGAGAGCGGCTGCCCCTCGCGCGGGACGGTTGACCTGTTGATCGAGCCCTGGCGCCTGCCACCCCTGGTGGCGGTGATCGGCGGCACGCCCATTGCCGCCGCCGTTCTGGCCCACGCGCGTCTGGCGGGGCTGCGGGCCGAGGCGGCGACACCGGGCGAGCTGGCCGCCCTGGCGCCGGGGGCCGGCGATACGGTGGTGATCGCGACCCAGGGCGCGGGCGACATGGCGGCCCTGCGCGCGGCCCTTGCCTCGGACGCGGGTCGCGTGCCGATGATCGCCTCGCGGCGCAAGGCGCAGACGCTGACGCAGCGTCTGGCGGCCGAGGGTATGGCGCCCGAGCGGCTGGCCCGGCTGCAGGCGCCCGCGGGACTGGACATCGGCGCGGTCGACCCGCACGAGATCGCGGTCTCGGTGCTGGCGGCGATCATGGCGCACCGCCGCCGCGGCGCGCGCGCGGCCGGCGTGCCAGGCGCCATGCCGGGCGCCATGCCGCACGCGGTGTGACCGGGGCCGCAATCCTTGCGCCTGCACGACGGCCACGTTGACGAAGCGCGCCCGGCCTGCGCCCTCTGCCACCAGGTGACCGTGGCGGCGACGGCGACGGCGATGCAAGGAGACGAGCGATGGCGCTGATACAGACGCCGATCTGCGATTTCGGCTGGCCCGCGCCCGGGTTCAGCCTGCCCGCGCTGGACGGACGGATGGTCTCGTTGGCCGATGTGCGCGGCGCCAAGGGGACGCTGGTGATGTTCCTCTGCAACCACTGCCCCTATGTGCAGGCGGTCGAGACCCGGATCGCCCGCGACGCCCGCGCGCTTGCGGCCCTCGACATCGGGGTCGTGGCGATCTGCTCGAACGATGCCGTGCGCTCGCCCCAGGACGGGCCGGCCGGGCTGCAGGCCCAGGTGGCGCGCGCGGGCTTCGAGTTTCCGTACCTGATCGACGCCGGGCAGGACGCGGCACGGGCCTATGACGCGGCCTGCACGCCTGACTTCTTCGGCTTCGACGCCCAGGACGGGCTGCAGTATCGCGGCCGGCTGGACGCCTCGCGCGCCGAGGCGGGCCCCGCCGACCTCCGCCGCGACCTGTTCCTGGCGATGCGCCAGGTGGCCGAGACCGGGCGCGGGCCCGAGGATCAGATCGCCTCGATGGGCTGTTCGATCAAATGGCGCTGAGCGCGATGCGGGCGGTGGTGTTCGACCTGGACGGCACGCTGGTGCACAGCGCGCCCGACATTCACGCCGCCGCGAACGCGGTGCTAGCCGAGATCGGCCGACCCCCGCTGTCGCTCGACCAGGTGTGCGGCTTCATCGGCAATGGCGTCGTCAAGCTGATCGAGCGCGCCCTGGCCGCGACCGGCGGTGTCCGGGATCTGGACACCGCGGTCGCCCGGTTCCGCGCGATCTATGGCGCGGCACCCGCGCGGCTGACCCAGCCCTACGAGGGCGTGCGCGCCTGTCTGTCGGCGCTGCGGCGCGCGGACCTCGCGCTGGCCGTCTGCACCAACAAGCCCGAGGCGCCGGCGCGCGCGATCCTGCAGGCGCTGGACCTGTCCGCGCCGTTCCCGGTGGTGGTGGGCGGCGACACCGTCGGCGTGGCCAAACCCGATCCCGCGCCCTTGCTGGCGTGCCTCGGCGCGCTGGGCGTCGGGGTGGGCGACACGCTGTTCGTGGGCGACAGCGAGACGGACGAGGACACCGCCCAGCGCGCCGGGGTTGCCTTTGCCCATTTCACCCGCGGCTATCGCAACAAGCCGGCCGATGCGTTCCGCGCGGCCTTTGCCTTCGACGACTACGCCGCGCTGGCGCCCTTCGTGCTGGGCGGCGCGCCGGCGATCGCCGTGGGCTGACCGGGCCGTCAGATCGCGACGAGGTGGTTGTCGAAGGCGAGCGCGTGGCGTCCGGCCGCGGCGGTCCCGTCGGCCCGGACGACCAGGCCCGTGCCTGTGGTGAACAACAGGCCCCCGTTATCGGCCGCCGGGGCGACGCCGCAGATGTCCTCGTGCGCGATGGTGCCCGCGAACGCGCCGCTGTCGGCCTGGAACGCGAGCGCCCGGCCGCCGCGCGGCGCGGTGATCGCAACGGTCGCGCCGTCGGCCGAGAAGGCGACGCTGCCGGCGTAGTTGTTCGCCAGGCGCTGCTGGCGCTCGGGGGCGGTCAGGTACGTCAGCGCCTCGTCGCCCGGGCGCAGTAGCGCCAGCAGCGGCGGCGCCGCGTCGGCCGCGCCCTGCCACTGCAGCGCCGCCGCCACCGTGCCGTCGGCCCGGGCGGCCAGATGGCGGATCGAGTTCTGGCGGAGCGCCTCGGGCGGCTCGACCACCCTCGTCGGCCCGCCCGCTTCGAGCGAGAACAGCGCCAGGTTGGGCCGCATGGTGGGCAGGTTCAGCTTGGCGCGGCCGAGCGCCGGGTGGGTCAGGATACCGCCGTTCGCCACCGCGAAGCCACGGCCCGGCAGGCCCACGATCTCGTGCGGGCCGATCCCGCCCGAGGGCAGCTCGCCCACCCGGCGATAGCCTTCGGCCGCATCCCACAGCCCGATGCGCCCGTCGCCGGCCTCGTAATCGCTCTCGGTCGTCAGCAACAGCGCACCGTCGGGCGTGAAGGCGCCGTGGCCATAGAAGTGCCGACCCGCGGGCGCCGTCAGCTCGGCCGCCAGCGCGCCGGCCGCGCAGTCGATCACCAGCGCGAAGGCGCCCGGGCGGCGGGCAAAGGCCACGGCCTCGGCCCGGAATGGGTGGCGCGCGGCGGCATGGCCCCGGTCGGGCAGCGGCAGGCGAAAGCGCTCGGCCCCCGCGGCGTCCAGGCCCAACAGCGCATAGCCGCCCGAGGGCAGCCGCGCCGCTGCCAGAAACCGGGGTGCCCCCGCCGCAGCCCAGCCGGGCGTGGCGGCCGCCGCCAGACCGCCGGCCGCGCCGGCCAGCAGCGCGCGACGCGAGGGGAACGACTGCCCCGACACGGTGCTCAGTCGCCGTCCAGCGCGTTGAAGCCGATGGTGATGCCCAGCCGTTCGCCCAGCACGGCGGCGAGCGCCTGGTGCAGGTCCGAGGCCGATATCTTCAGCGCCTCGACCTGGATGCGCGAGGCGGGCGAGGCGACGTCCTCGGGCAGTGGTCCCTCGATGCGCGCCAGGATCTCGTCGGTGCGGTCGAAGGCGGCGCCCAGCGCGGCCTGCGCCTCGGCGTTCACCGTTGGGTAGAAGGCGATCTCGGCCATCGCGCGCATCGAGCTCAGCGTCTCGGCGATTGCGTCCAGCGAGGCGCCCGAGGCATAGGCCTCGGCCCGTTTGGGCCGCGGGCGGTCGAAGGTTCCGAGCGGCCCGCCCAGCCGCTGGTCCACCAGGATCTGGAACCCGGTCATCAGCGCTTGGAACAGCGCCTTGGTCGCCTCGGCCCCGCTCTGGTAGACGGGATTGCCGTCGGCGCCGGCCTGCAGCAAGTAGGCGGCCCAGGGATCGGCCCAACGGGCCTGCACGATGTCGGCCGAGACGGCGAGATCCGCGGCGATGGCGGTGGCCAGGCGGCAGCGATAGCCCTGGACAGGGACGTCCGAGACATAGAGCAGGTAGTGCAGCGCCATCAGCCCGCGGCCCGCCACCGAGACGTCGCCATAACGATCCGGCTGGTCGACGATGGCATCCTGCTCGGCCACCATCCGCTCGACCGTTCGGCGCGAGAACCCGCGCTTGTCGGGCCAGAGCGAGATGGCGAGCGTGCGGCCCTCCTCTTCGAGCGGGCCGAGCTGCAGGTGCGAGAGCCGCGCCCAGGCAAGAAACGCATCGCGCCACACCGGGCGCAGCGCCGCCGCGGGGTCGGCGGCCGTGCAGTCGGCCGTGGCGGCCAGTGCATCGGTCGCCTGGGCAAACCCGGCGGTCAGCGGCATCACGTGCTGCTCGAGCGTGCGCTCGGCCAGGGCCCTGTGGTCCACCGGGGCGGATTGGGCCGCGGCGCTGCCGGCTGTCAGCCAGAGAACCGCGGCGGCGGCGGACAGCAGGGCAGCGGGCGTACGCATCAGAGGCTCCCGATAAAGCGAATGAGGGCGTCGCGGTCGGCCTTGGGCATCTCGACCACGCGGTCACGCGCGGCCTGGGCCTCGCCGCCGTGCCAGAGGACGGCCTCCAGCAGGCTGCGCGCCCGACCGTCGTGCAGATAGTAGCTGTGCCCGTTCACCCGCGGCGTCAGCCCGATGCCCCACAGCGGCGGCGTGCGCCATTCGCGGCCCGACGCCACGCCCGCGGGCATCCCGTCGGCCAGTCCCGGCCCCATGTCGTGCAGCAGCAGGTCGGTATAGGGCCAGATAAGCTGGAAGCTCTGCTCGGGCCGGTCGGCCAGTCGGTGCGTGACGAAGCTGGGGGTATGGCAGGCAGCGCAGCCGTTTGCGTGGAACACCGCCTTGCCGCGCAGCACCTCCGGATCGTCCACGTCGCGCCGCACCGGCACGGCCAGGTTCTGCGTGTAGAAAGTCACCAGCTGTAGCGCGACGTCCGAGACCTCTTCGCCGTCGTGCGCCACCGTGCGCCCGTCCGGCGCCTGCAGACACGCGGTCTGGGCTGCAGTGCACTCGCCCGCCGGCATGCGCCGCACGGTCGTCGAGATGCCGATGTCGTTGGCGAAGGCGTCGGCGGCCTGTTGGCGCAGCGTCGGCGCCGTGGCCTTGACGCCGAAGCGGCCCAGCATCGGGCGCTCGTACTCGGCCGACCAGACGATGTGGGGTCGGCCCGAGATCCCATCGCCGTCGGCGTCGCCGGGATCGGCCAGCGCCAGGATATCCTCGGCCGGGATCGCCTCCAACAGGCCCAGCCCGATCATCTGCGGCGCCACGCGGGGCGAGATCACGGTATCGGGGTGCAGCGGGCCGTAGCCGAGATCGGTGAGCCGCCAACGCGGGCGGCGCAGGTGCGCGACCTCGCCGTCGCTCAGCACGACCGAATGCTCCTCCCACTCGACGGCGATGCCGGCCTCGGCCGGGATCCCGGCGATCGAGAAGTCCGAGATCTGCTGGCCATAGACCGGGTCGCCCCTGGCGGGCAGATAGCCCTCGATGTCTCGCGGCGCCGGACCGTCGCCGGGGATCGCGGCGCGCACGACCAGCGACACGGCGGTATCGTCGGGGGCCTCGGGCGGGTGGCCGCGCCCGTCCTTCAAGTGGCAGCGCTGGCAGGACCGGGCGTTGTAGAGCGGGCCCAGCCCGTCGGAGGCCAGGGTCGAGGCGGGCGAGGACACCCAGAGCTTTTTGAACAGCCCATTGCCGACCTTGAAGTCGAGCTCGCGCTCGAACGCGATGTTGGCCGAGGCGATGCTGAAGGCGTTCTCGTCGGCGATCTTCATGTTGGTTGCCGCCCCGCCCGGGCGCGCCTCGAAACGCTGGGGGGCGTCGAAATCGGTGGGCGCGGCGCGGACGGCGGCGATGCGCTCGGCCTCGGCCGCGGTGCGCGCGATCACGTCCAGGTGCGGGTCGCCGGCGACGGCCGAATAGTCGGGCACGGTCGTCGAGGGGGCGTGCAGCCCGATCACGCCGCCGGTGACGGCACCGCTGGTGGCTGCGGCCAGGCCGATGAGCTTCCAGGTGACGGCCATCGCTGGTCTCCACGCTGCGTTGGGCACGCGCAGCCCGGGCCCGCAGGCCCGGAACGGCGCGCCGAGACGAAAAAGACCGGGGCGCTGACGCCCCGGCCGGTTTGCGCGGTCAGCCGATCACTGGAAAACGGCCGAAGGATTGTCCAGGCTGTCCGACCCCTCGAACGCAATGGGCTCCAGGTCCAGCACCGCCACCGCGCGCTCGATCGAGCGGGTCTGGGTGACCAGCGCGTTCACCGCGTTCATGATCAGCGCCTCGCCAGCCGTATTGTCGCGCGCGAGCATCATGTCGTAGCTCATCCCCGCTTCGGCAGCGATCTTGATGTCGCCCAGCGCCTGCACGGCACGGTCCAGCGACTGGCGCATCTCGGCGTCCGTCTCCGCCGATGCCGCAGCGACCAGATCCGAGACCGACGGGCCCTCGACGATCGAGCCGTCAACGCGGACGTAGCGGCCGGTATAGACGTTCCGGATGCCGATGCCGTCGTAATAGTGGCTGTTGTGCGTGTTGTCGGCGAAGCAGTCGTGCTCCTCCTCGGGGTCGTTCAGCATCAGGCCCAGCTTCATGCGCTCGCCCGCCTGCTCGCCATAGGACAGGCTGCCCATGCCGGTGAGGATGGCGATGATGCCGGCGTCGGGATCGTCCAGCAGCGTCTGGCGCGCCTCGCCGCCCTCGGTCCACTGCGCGGTGATCCACTCGAGATCCGAGATCAGCAGATCGGTCGCGGCCTTCAGATACTGCGCGCGACGCTCGCAGTTGCCGCCCGTGCAGGCATCGCCGCTGGCATAGTCCGTCCAGGGGCGGTTGCCGGCGCCCGGGCCGGTGCCGTTCAGATCCTGGCCCCACAGCAGGAACTCGATGGCGTGATAGCCCGTGGCGACGTTCGCCTCGACCTCATCGGCCTCGTGCAGCGCCTCCTCCAGCAGGGCGGCGTCGATCACGCTGGCATCGATCGTCTGGCCCGACAGGGTGAAGCTGGCGTTGGCCACCACGTTGAGCGCGGCATAGGGGTTCTCGTCGCCGCCGCCATAGGACCCGTCGACATAGTCGATCAGCCCCTCGTCCAGCGGCCAGGCGTTCACCTTGCCCTCCCACTCGTCGACGATCGCGTTGCCGAAGCGATAGACCTCGGTTTGCTGGTAGGGCACGCGCGCGGCCAGCCAGGCACTGCGCGCGGCGACCAGCGCGTCGGCCGAGGGGTTGGCGATCAGCGCGTCGACGGCCTCGCCCAGCGCCTGGGCGGTGGTCAGGCTGTCGCCGTAACCCGCCTCGGCGATGTCCGAGTAGGTCTGCAGGATCTCCACCTTGTCGGCGGCCCCGGCGGTGCCGGCGACAAGGGCCAGCAGGCTGGCGCTCGCGATCAGCGTGGTGGTTTTCATGGTTTTCTTCCCTTAGTTGGCTTCGAGGAGGGTGGCGGGACGCTGGCCGCGCCCCGCATCGAGGGTAATCGGGCGACGCAGCGTCTGGCCGGGGCCCGGCATGGCCCTGCTGGACAGGCTTGGGCGGCGTCGGCGGGCTGGGCACGCCGGGGCGGTCTGGCGGGCGGTCGGGCGGCGAGCGGGGGGCTGGCCGCAGTACGGCGGGGCGCTGGCGCGGTGGCGCGGTCCCAGACCGCACGTCCGCGATGGTCGCGCATCACCACACAGCTTCTCCCGGACCCTGCCACGCGCCGCGCCGCGGCGGCAGCGGCGCGGTCATCGGCGGCGCAACTTTCTACCGCCGCATCGTGGAAAGGCTTAGCAGATTCCCGAGTGTAATCGTCAAGAAACGATGTCACGACCAACTGTCGCAACGGTGGACACCGATGCGCGCGCGGGAGAGCGCGGGAGAGCGCGTGGGCGAGAGGGCGGAAAGCCGGGGGGGCGGTCCCCGACAGAGATCCCGGCAAAGATCCCAGCGGGCGTCTCGGCGGGCATCCGGGCAGGGGTCTCGGCGGGCAGGCAGTTGGCAGAGCGCCCCAGCCACGGGCCGCTAACCCTGCGTACCCGATTGTTTCACTCGGAAATTAGTGTCATCACCGTTACCGACGCGCTGCCGCCGGAGCGCGGGGGTTGCCTGCCGGGCCAAGCGGCGCACATGCCGCTGCGCGGGCGTCGCTCGGCAGCCGCGCACGGGCAGGGCCCAGGGGTCAGGGCCCAGGGGTCAGGGCCCAGGGATCAGGGGCCAGGGGTAAGGGCCTAGGGGTCGCCCGCGACGCGAGCCGGTGACCGGGCCGTGGGACGGGAAATGCGCATGGTGGACGCCCAGATCGACAGCACAGCGCCCGACGAAGCGCCCGGCAAAGCGTCCGGCAAAGCGCCCGACGCCGACCTGGCCGCGTCCTATCGTGCGCGCAAGGCCGCCAACCCCGCCGCGCGCACCCGCGACATCGCCGACAGTCTGGGCGTGGCCGAGGGCGCGCTGGTCGACGCGCGCGTCGGCACGGGCCCGGGGGGCGAAGCGATCGCCCGTCTCGCGCCACAGGGCAGCGGCTTTCTGGACCTGCTGCGCGCGCTTGCCACCGCGGGTCCGGTGATGAGCCTCACGCGCAACGACGCCGCGGTGCACGAGCTGACCGGTACCATGGGTGCGATCGAGGGCCATGGCAGCATGGGCCAGGTGACCGGCGCCGTGGACCTGCGCCTGTTCTTCGCGCACTGGCACGCGGGCTATGCGGTCAGCGAGGAAACCCGCTCGGGCCTGCGCCACTCGCTGCAGGTGTTCGACGCCACGGGAAGGGCGATCCTCAAGCTCTATGCGGTGGGCGATACCGACGCCGCGCTGTGGGACGCGGTGCTGGCCCGCCACGCGACCGGCGACGGGCGGCCCGCGCGCTTCCAGCCCGCCGCGCTGCCGCAGCCCGACCGGCCAGACGCCGACATCGATGTCGCGGCCCTGCGCACGGGCTGGCAGGCGCTGGAACACAGCCACGACTTCCACGCGCTGCTGCGCAAGGCCGGCGTCGGTCGCGAGCAGGCGCTGCGCATGGCCGGCCCCGATCTCGCCACCCCCGCAGATAGCGGGCTGGTAGAGCGCGTCCTGACCGCCGCTGCCGAGCGGGCCGTGCCGATCATGTGCTTCGTCGGCAATCCGGGCTGCCTGCAGATCCATACCGGCCCGGTCCAGCGCATCGTGCCCATGGGGCCGTGGCTCAACGTGCTGGACCCGGGCTTCAACCTGCATCTGCGCGTCGACCGGGTCGCCAGCGCCTGGGTCGTGGTGAAACCCACCCGGCTGCGCGGGCGCATCACCTCGGTAGAGCTGTTCGACGCCCAGCGCCGGCTGGTCTGTCAGTTCTTCGGCAGCCGCCCGCCCAGCGAGGGCGAGCGCACGGCCTGGCGCGATCTTGTTCAAGACAGTTTGGGAGAAAGCCGATGAAGCGCCGTCACTTTCTGCTGATGCCCGCCGCTGCGGGCCTGGCCGTCGCGCTGTCGCCGGCGCTGCGGGCCTATGCCGACGCGGCGGTGGCACAGGGCACGCCGGTCGACGGCAGCCTGGCCCAGCGCATCGTCGTGGCCGGGGGCGATCTGACCGAGATCGTGTTCGCGCTGGGCGCGGGCGACCGGGTGATCGGTGTCGATCAGACCTCGACCTGGCCGCCCGAGGTCAGCGAGCGCGCGCAGATCGGCTATGTGCGCCGGCTCTCGCCCGAGGGCGTGCTGTCGCTGGCGCCGGACCTGCTGTTGGCCGCCCACGACGCGGGCCCCGACATCGCGTTCGAACAGCTCGAGGCCGCGGGCGTGCCGGTGGCGCGCGCGCCCCGCGCCAAGCGGGCCGAGGATGTTGCCGCCAAGATCCGCTTTGTGGGCCAGGCCATCGGCAAGGGCGCCGAGGCCGAGGCGCTGGCCGCCGCCTACGAGGCCGATCTCGCCAGCGTCAGCGGCAAGGTCGCGACCATCGACGCCGCACCGCGGGTGCTGTTCGTGCTGAGCGTCCGCAACGGCGCGCCCATGGTCGGCGGCACCGACACCTCGGCCGACGCGATGATCGGCCACGCAGGCGGGGTCAACGCCGCCGCCGGCGTCGAGGGCTACAAGCCGATGAACCGCGAGGCGATCATCGCCGCGGCACCCGAGGTAATCCTGATGATGCGCCAGCATGCCGAGCGGCTGGGCGGCGTGGGCGAGATCATGGCGATGCCCGAGATCGCGCTCACCCCCGCGGGCCTGGCCGGGCAGGCGGTGACGATGGACGGCATGCTGCTGCTGGGCTTCGGCCCGCGCACACCTGAGGCGATCGCCGAGCTTGCGCGCGCGCTGCACGCCGAGCGCGCGGTGGCGGCCGGGCTCTGAGCGCATGGACGCGGCCGTCCGCGCCTCGCCGCGTATCGCGGTCCCAGCGCTCGGCGTATTGGGCCTGGCGGTGGCGGCGCTGGCGCTGGCCGGTCTGGCGCTGGGCCCCGTCGAGATCGCGCCCTGGCGGGTGATCGTGGCGCTGGCCGGCGGCGGCACCCCGGCCGAAAGCGCGATCGTCTGGCAGATCCGCCTGCCCCGGGTGCTGCTGGGCATGGCGACGGGCGCGGCGCTTGCGCTGGCCGGGGCGGCGCTGCAGGGCGTGCTGCGCAACCCGCTGGCCGACCCCGGGCTGATCGGCGTGACGGGCGGCGCCTCGCTGGGGGCGGTGGCAACCATCGTGCTGGGCGGCATGGTCGCGGGCGCGCTGCCGGAACCGCTGCGCCCCTGGCTGCTGCCTGTCGCAGCCTTCGTCGGCGCGGCGCTGGTGATCGCCTTCGTCTTTGCCCTGGCCCGGCGGGGCGGCGAGACCTCGGTCGCCACGCTCATCCTGGCCGGCGTCGCGGTCAACGCCATCGCCGGCGCGGGGATCGGGGTCATGGTCTACATCAGCGACGACCGGCAGCTCCGCGATCTCACCTTCTGGACCATGGGCACGCTCGGTGGGTCGGGCTGGACGCTGGTGCTGATCGCCGGCGCCCTGGCCGTCGCCGCGATGCCGGTGCTACTGGCCCGGGCGCGCGATCTGGACCTGTTCCAGCTGGGCGAGCGGGCGGCCTTCCACGCGGGCCTGGATGTCGAGCGGGCCAAGCTTGCGATGGGCCTGGCCACCGCCGTCGCGGTGGGCGCGGTGACGGCGGCGGCGGGACCCATCGGCTTTATCGGGCTGGTGGCGCCACACCTGGCGCGGCTGGCGCTGGGCGCCCGCCACGCCATCCTGCTGCCGGCCTCGGCGCTGATGGGCGTCGCGCTGCTGCTGGCCGCGGACCTGGGCGTGCGGCTGGCGGTGCCCCCGGCCGAGCCGCCCATCGGGCTGGCCACCAGTCTGATCGGCGGGCCGTTCTTCCTGTGGCTGCTGCTCCGCGTCCGCCCGGACCGCCCGCATGCTTGAAGCCGCCGACGTGACCGTCAGCCTGGGCGGTCGGCGCGCGCTGGACGGCGCGACGCTGCGCCTCGCCCCCGGCCGGGTCACGGCGCTGGTGGGCCCGAACGGGGCGGGCAAGTCGACGCTGCTCGCCTGTCTGTCGGGCGCTCTCGGCCCCGACGCGGGCCGCATCTCGCTGGACGGCGACGACCCGGTGCGGCTGACACCCGCCGAGCTCGGCTGCCGTCGTGCGGTGCTGGACCAGAGCCCGGCCGCCGCGGCGCCCTTCACCCTGGCCGAACTGGTCGAGCTCGGCATCCCCCGCGCCATCCCCCCGGCCGAGGCACGGCGCATGGTGCGCGAGGCCACCGCCGCACTGGGGCTCGAGACCATGGCCGGGCGCAGCATCCACGCGCTGTCGGGCGGCGAGCGTCACCGCGGTCACATGGCCCGCGTGCTGGCGCAGCTCTGGGCCGGGCGGCAGCTGGGCGGCGGGCGCTGGCTGCTGCTGGACGAGCCGACCGCCAGCCTGGATCTGGCCCACCAGGCCTCGGTGATGCGCGCGGCCCGGCGCGCGGCGGCCGAGGGCGTGGGCGTGCTCGCCGTGCTGCACGATCTGTCGCTGGCCGGCGCGATGGCCGATACGGTGGCGCTGATGCAGCAAGGTCGTATCGTCGCCACCGGCCCACCGCGGTACGTTCTAACCAACGACCGTCTCGCGCCCGTGTACGGCATCGAGGTTGCCATCGCCGAGCCGTGCGAGGGCGTGCGCGCGGTCGTGCCCGTCTATCGCTCGACCCCAGGAGAAGACCCATGTTCGTCGCCATGAACCGCTTCCGTGTCGTCAAAGGCCAGGAGGACGCCTTCGAGGACGTCTGGCGCGGCCGCGAGACCCACCTCGACGAGATGGAGGGGTTCGTCAGCTTCCACCTGCTGCGCGGCGCGACGGGCGACGAGCACACGCTCTACGCCTCGCACACCGTCTGGCGCGACCGCGGCGCGTTCGAGAGCTGGACCCGGTCCGAGCAGTTTCGCGCCGCCCACAAGGACGCGGGCAAGAACAAGCCGCTCTACCTGGGCCACCCCGATTTCGAGGGTTTCGAGGCCGTCGAGGGCGCCTGACGCGCCCATCCGCCCCGCCAGAGGCGCCCCCGCCGCCGCTGGCGCGGCGATGGCGGGGATCCAGCACGCTGGCGACTGTAGGGGACGCTTGCGCGGATCCCGGGCACTGGCTGCCGTTCCCGACCACGTATCGACCCATGTGCATCGCGCCAGAGCCGAAGTTTCGACATCTTCTTCAGGACATCGGGACACTCGCACTTTGTTGCTTAGGAGACGTTATCGTCTAGGCAACGAACGACAGCATCGAGCCTCACTTTGACCAGGACTGCACCGTGTCAGGTTTGCCAAGTTGGGCGTAGATCCGAGTTTTATTGGCAGGTGGCTACTGGAGGCACTGCGCGAAATCAGTACTTGCTGCTATCGCTGTAAACTCATCTGAATAATGACCTTATAGTAAATGAGTAGGTTCAATTTACTTCAACACTTGATGCGCTCTGCTTCTTTCGAACCTAAATTTTGGAAATAACCAATCATGCTAATATTTGCCAAGATTTTTTTTGAACATTGCAGTTTCGTCCTCATCGGAAAGTATTTTCATGAAAGAAAGAAAATATTTCTTTTTTTCTTCTGGAAAGTCACAAGATACTCTGTCCAATAGATCATCATTAATTGTGGAAAACTCATTTATTGGTAGGCTGTCAATGGGAGCGCGGCCAAATAAGCGCCTTCTTGCAACACTTTTTTTCTTCTTGCTATATTCGTCAGAAAACTCCATTAAGGCAACGCCATCATCATCTAAGTACTCATCGATCTTTGAGTGGAAAAAGCTGTGAACGCGTTGATGAGAGCAAAATCGATGTTTCAAGTAAAGAATCTTTGCTTCATAAATCGCATCTTTTATTTTTTCCGAATAATTGGGATCATAAAGGTTCTTGTATATCAAATCATTTTCAATATTTTTTCTAAATTCTGAAGTCACATCAATCCAGTTCTCTCGATCTTGCCTCATCAAATGAACAATATCTATCGGTAATACAGAATGCGGGGGGCCAAATACATCCAATCGTAGCCCTTTAATAATCTTTGCAACAAGCTCTGAGCAAAATACCCTCTGTTCACAGCTTTTAACTTTGTACCACATACTGTATCCGTTACATGCTGCCTTGTGTATTTCCGCTAAAAAATACATAAGTGAAGTCTCGCTCTTCTTTAAGTCTTCGTATAGTGGTTGATAACGTATGATTCGGAAGTCACTACCGGGCGGAAACAACTCGTAAATCAGCGTTTCTTCAACACCATCCAAAATGGAATGAATCAGTGAGCGCTCTCCTCTAAAAAGAGCGACATGTGTTGGGATGGGAAGTTTATCTTTTTGGAATAGTTTTTGAAAGGATCGATTTAGTATGGATTTATTTGATTCACTGAAAAATAAGGCCACATCGCCGTGCATTCTTCTCACCATACTTTTGGATACAATCGGATAAAATCTGTCTCTTGCAGTCACGTGCACTCATGAGATCGACGACCGCCCACCAAACTTACCTGTAGCAGAATTGGCTTTTCCTTGCACTACCTTCCATTGAGGCAAATGGCAGCTCATGGGGGGTGGACCGTGAACCCGATCGATTTACTCGGACGTCCGGTTTGTCCGCAACTAAGGCCATCAGACGCGCCGCAACCAACGGCTGCCGTTGCCCTCAGCACACCGAGTGGCTGGCCGACGACTGCGACGTGTTACAACTTAAGCCCGTGGCTGGGGTGCTGGGCGCTGGCTGGGGAACCTGGATTCGAACCAGGACTGACGGAGTCAGAGTCCGCTGTTCTACCGTTAAACTATTCCCCAACGGCCGTGCCGTCAGCGCGCGGCTGTGCCATGCGGCGGCGTGGTGCGGCGGGGGTACGGAAGCGTCCTTTCGATGTCAACCCGCCCCACCCGGACGCGCCCGCCCCCGGGCGCGCGGTGTCGCTCGGCCACGCGCGGCAGGGGGCAGAAGAGCGCGGAAGGGGGCGGCGGGCCCTCGGGGCCCTCGGCCAACAGCATCCGCACCTTACTCGAAGTCGAAGCCCACGCGCATCAGGCCCGACACGTCGGTGTAGGGGCGGCCGCCGAACCCGGCGGCGCGCGCCTCGACCGACAGCGATACGCGCTGCCAGGCGACCCGCAAACCGGCCGCAGCCGCGCCGTAGATCTCCTCGCCCACCAGGCTGCCCGCGCCGACATCGTCGGCCGAGACCAGGACGCGCCCCTCGACCCAGGGCTCCAGCACAACGCCGGCGAGCGACAGCGGATAGGCCACCTCGGCGCCCGCGCTTGCCTGCGCCACGGTCGAGCGGTCGGTGTCGAACGTGTTGCCCGCCGTGTCGGTGAACGCGACCGCGCTCTCGACCGCGATGGCCGCCTGCACGCGCGGGGTGACGGTGACAGGGCCCAGCGCATAGGGCGCCGAGGCGCCGAGGCCCACGTGGAAACGGTCGCTGCGCACCTCGCCGCCCAACGACGGGGTGCCCGGCGGCGCCGCCGAGAAGTCGTGGTTCGAGCGGGTGTAGCCGAAATGCCCGTCGATCACCCAGCCCGCACCCATCCGGTGCGCGCCGTAGAAGGTGACCGACAGCGCGTCGCTGTCCAGGATACCCGGCACGCCGTCGAAAAGCGTGTCGAACTCGGTGTCGTCGAAGCCGATGCGCACGCCCAGCAGCAAATCGGGGGTCAGCAGCCCGTCGATGCCCAGCGCGCCGGCAAAGGCGTCGCCGTCGGATCGGGCATCGTCGACGTCGATGATGCTGCCGATCCCCTCGGCCCAGATGCCCACGCGCGTCTCGCCCGTCGCTCGGGCTTCGGGCGCGGCGCTTTCGGGCGCGGCGCTTTCGGGCGCGGCGCTGTGGAACCGCACGCGCACGCGATCCGCCACCGCATCGTCCTGGCCGTCGATCGCGCGCAGCGCGGGCAGCGGCACGGCCTGGCGCTCGATCGTGCCGATGGGCGACACGATCTGGGCACCGGCGGGTTGCCAGGCGGCAAGCGCGCCGAGGACGGAGAGAGCACCGGTGCGTACCGCCGCCCGAACGGCGGACGGCGCGGCGGTACGGCGACACGGAAGGCTCGGCAAGGCGGGATCCTCTCGGTGGCGGCCGGGGACGGCACGGCGCCGGGTTCGGGGTCGTGGTCGGGGTCGGGGCCCGACAGGCGGTATCGGACAAGCCCGACAAAGCCAGCGCAGCGCGTCAGGGTCGAGGGTGGGGGCCGCGGCCGGCCCTGTGCGGTGCCCTGTGCGCCGCCCAGTGCTGCAGCCTTGGCGCCGGGGGCGGGGACGGCCACCCCCGCCCCCGCGGG
>JBCCMW010000041.1:0-16383 GCA_039026175.1 Pseudomonadota bacterium | reverse complement strand
GCGCGACCGTGCATCAGGATCTCGCCCGTGCCGGCAAACGTTTTAGCGCGGACAGTAAGAATTTCCGGCTGCGCGGCGACACCCTTAGGATCAGCTCATATTTCGATTGGTACTTGCCACTCGCCTATGAAAGTGACGACGCGCAGCTTCGCGCCCACCTTGCAAGCTTTGCAGACGAAAGCGCACAAGATCTGGTGCAGACCTCGGCCAAACTCACGAGGAGATCCTTTTCCACTGAGTTCGAGCAATTCCGAACCCGACAGGCCAATGTGGATGTTAGAAGCAGCGGCCGCGGCGCGGGCGGCTGTTCCTGGCGCCGGGCGATGCGTCGGCGGGGTACCGCCTGCCGCTCGCCTCGCTGCCCTACATCGACCAGGCGAGCTATCCGTACCTTTACGAGATGGACCCGTTCGCCGAGCGGGGGCCCCTGGCGCCGCCCGGCAGCTACCGCTACCAGGCGCCGGGTGGTGTGCCGGCGCGCGCCGTCGCGCCGCTGCCCCAGCGTAGCGCAGCGCCGCCGACGACGACCGTGACCGCGCCAGGGACCGCCGTGGACCCCGCGCGGATGATCGTCGTCGACGATGTGCGCACCGCCATCACGGTCGAGCCCAAGGGCGGCATCCTGACCGTGTTCCTGCCGCCCGTGCCGATGGCCGACGCCTATGTCGACCTGATCGCCGCGGTCGAGGAGGCGGCGACCGCCACCGGCCTGCCCGTGCACATCGACGGCTATTCGCCGCCCAGCGATTTCCGGCTGAACGTGGTCAAGGCGACGCCCGACCCCGGCGTGATCGAGGTCAACGTCCAGCCCGCCCACAGCTGGGACGAACAGTGCCAGATCACCGAGACGCTGTACGAAGCCGCGCGGCACGAGGGGCTGGACACCATCAAATTCATGCACGACGGGCGGATGGTCGGCTCGGGCGGGGGCAACCACATCGTGGTCGGCGGCGCCTCGCCCCCGGACAGCCCGTTCCTGCGCAGGCCGGATCTGCTCGCCTCGCTGGTGCGCTACTGGCAGGCGCACCCGTCGCTCAGCTACCTGTTCTCGGGCACCTTCATCGGGCCCACCAGCCAGGCGCCGCGCGTCGACGAGGCGCGCGAGGACGTGCTGTACGAACTGGAAATCGCGCTCGGCCAATGCGACATGGCGGGCGAGAACCCGCCGCCCTGGATGGTGGACCGGATCTTCCGCGACCTGCTGACGGACCTGACCGGCAACACCCACCGGGCCGAGATCTGCATCGACAAGCTGTACTCGCCCGACGGGCCGACAGGACGGCTGGGCCTGGTCGAGTTCCGCGCTTTCGAGATGCCGCCCCACCCGCGCATGGCGCTGGCCCAGTCGCTGGTGCTGCGCGCGCTGATCGCCTGGTTCTGGCGCCAGCCGCAGCGGCGCGACCCGGTGCGCTGGGGCACAGCGCTGCACGATCGGTTCCTGCTGCCGCACTATGTATGGGCCGATTTCTGCACCGTGCTGGCCGAGCTGTCCGAGGGCCTGGGCATCCACTTCGATCCCGAATGGTTCCGCGCGCAGTTCGAATTCCGCTTCCCCCTGTCGGGTGACGTGCGGGTGGGCGAGGTGACGCTGGAGCTGCGCAACGCCATCGAGCCCTGGCACGTGCTGGGCGAGACCGGCGCCATCGGCGGCACGGCGCGCTATGTCGACAGCTCGCTCGAGCGGCTGCAGCTCAAGGTCTCGGGCGATCTCGCCGGTCGCTACGTCGTCTCGTGCAACGGCTGGCAGGTGCCGCTGACCGCGACCGACCGGCGCGACGAGGCGGTGGCCGGGATCCGCTTTCGCGCCTGGCAGCCCGCACAGTGCCTGCACCCGACCGTGGGCGTGCACGCGCCGCTGGTCTTCGATCTGTTCGACACCTGGTCGGGCCGGTCGGTCGGCGGCTGTACCCACCACGTGGCGCACCCCGGCGGCCGCGGCTTCGAGGAACAGCCGATCAACGATCTCGAGGCCGAGGGTCGACGCCTCGCGCGCTTTACCACCACCGGGCACACGGCCGGGCATTTCACCCCGCGCCAGCCGCGCACCAGCCCCGAGTTTCCGCTGACGCTGGACATGCGCCGCCAGCGCTGAGCGACCGTGCGGCAGGGTCGGGCGGGGCGCCCGCCCCGGCGTTGTCGGGGTGTCGTCGGATGGTCGCTTCTCCTGGGCCGCCAGTGCGCTAGAGTCTTGCGTCCCGCGCCGTGGCGCCGGCCCGCGGCCCGGGATCGCAGGCGCCGCGGCCAGCCGCCGTCCTACTGCCGCAGGCGCGCGGCGAACCGAGGGGTCCGATGGACGACAAGACGCTCAACCGGGGCCGGGGCGCCATCACGGCGGAGACCGCGAGCGGGATGATCCCGCGCGCGCGCCCCGGGCGGTACCACGAGGCCACAGCCCCCGACGGCGCGCTGCGCCCGGTCTGGCGTCCGTTCTTCGACTGGGTGGCCAGGATCGGTCCCGAGGGACTGGCCGCCGTCGAGCGGGATCTGGCCCAGGCCCGGGCCGAGAGCGGTATCGCCTTTGCCGCGCGCGACACCGTCACCGGCAGCGCCGATCCGCTGCCGGTGATCCTGTCCGCCGCCGACTGGGCGGGGATCGAGGCCGGCATCCGCCAGCGCGCCGAACTGGCCGAGCGCGCGTTAGCCGACGTCTACGGTCCCGCCAGCCTGATCGCCGACGGCACGCTGCCCCCCGGCATCGTTTTCGGCACCGAGGCGTTCGCCGCCCAGACCGCCGGCTGGCCGACGCGGCCCGAGCGCTACACCTATGTCTACGAGGCCGACGTGGCGCGCACCGCGAGCGGCGACTGGGTGGTCCTGGCCGACCGGCTGGACGCGCCGCTGGGCGACGGCTGGCTGATCGCCAACCGCATCGCCACCAGCCAGGTGTTCGCCGAACCGTTCCTGGACCTCGGCGTGCGCCGGGTCGCCAGCCACTATGCCCGGTTCCAGGAGCTGCTGGACAGCATGACCGGCTGGGAGGGGCGGCTCGCCCTGTTGACCCGGGGCGATGACGATCCGCGGTTCTTCTCGCACGCCTATCTGGCGCGGTACCTGAACGCCAACCTGGTGGAACCGGGCGATGTGACGGTGCGCGACGGCGCCGCCTTCGTGAAGACGCTGGACGGGCTGAAGAAGATCGATGTGCTGCTGCGCGGCACCCCGGACCGGGCGACCGACGCGCTGCACCGCCCGGCCGACGCGGTGCTGGGCGCGCCCGCACTCTCGGTCGCGGCGCGCGCGGGGCGACTGGCCATGGCCAACGCCATCGGCTCGTCGGTGCTGGCCCACCGTGCGCTGGCGCCGTTCGCGCACCTGCTCGCCCGCCGGCTGCTGGATCAGGATCTGAAGATCGCCGATGCGCCGTGTCTGTGGATGGGCGAGCCTGCCGCGCGCGAGCAGGTGCTGGCCGACCCCGGCGCGTGGGCGATCGAGCCGCTGACCCGCCGATCGGGTCCGGCCGAGCGGGCGGCGCTGCGCGAACCCGGCGCGCTGGAGACGACGCTGCACCGCCGGGGCGAGCGGCATGTGGCATTGCGCGTCCCGCCGCTGGCCGACACGCCGGTGCTGCGCTCGGGCCGGCTGGACAGCGCGCCCTGGATGATGCGCGTCTTCGCCTGCTGGACCGGCGAGGAGTGGTCCGTGGCCCCCGGCGGCGTGGGCTCGGAGATCGCCCAGGACCCGGTGGTCGGCGGCGGCCGCATCCCCACGCTTGGTTTCGGCAAGGACGTATGGGTGATCGCCGACAGCGAAGACCCGCCGTCCGAGCCCTCGATCAGCCTGCTGTCCGACCGGCTGTCGACCGCGCATCTGCGCCGCACCGGGCGGGATCTCCTGTCGCGCGTCGCCGACCAGGTGTTCTGGATGGGCCGCAACGCAGAGCGGGCCGAGGCGACGCTGCGCCTGTTGGACGTGTGCCTGCGCCGCTATCTGTCGGGGAACCGGATCGACGCGGATCCCGCGCTGCTGGTCGATCTGGTCACCATCCATGCCGGGGACCGGCCCGATCTGTCGCCCGCGCAGCGGTTCCGCGACGCGGTGTCCCGGCTGATCAACGAGCCGACCGAGCCGTGGAGCCTGCCGGCCACGCTGTCGGCCCTGCGCTCGGCTGCGGTGCGCGCGCGGCTCTCGATCTCCGAGGAAGGCTGGCGCTACATCGACCGTCTGTCCTCGGACCGGCGCTGGGGCGACGGGCTGGATCTGCGCCGCTCGGCCGACCTGGTGCGGCTAATCGAGGACTCGCTGCGCAGCCTCGCGGCGTTCTCGGGCGCCAGCCAGGAGAACCTGACCCGCAACTACGCCTGGCGCTTCCTGGAGCTTGGCCGGCGGATCGAGCGCGGGTCGGTGATCGCCCGCTTCGCGCGCCGTCTGGCCGGCCGTGCCGCCGCGGGCGAGGACACGCGCCTGCGCGCCTGGCTGACCTTCAGCGATTCGACCGCGGCCTATCGCAACCGCTATATGATGATGCCCACCGCGGCTGCGGTGCTGGACCTTTTGGTGCTGGACGAGGCCAACCCCCGCGCGCTGGCCTATCAGCTGGCCCGGCTCGAGGCGGCGCTGGCCGACCTGCCCCGCGAGGGCCCCTACCGCAGCCCCGAGCATCGGCTGGCGCTGGCGCTGGTCACCGAACACCGGCTGCTGGACGCCGACCAGTTGGCCGAGAGCGCCGAGGACGGCACGCGCCCGCATTTGCTGCACCTGATGCGCCGCTGCGAACGGGATCTGTCCCAGATCTCGGACCGGATCGCCCGCAGCTACTTTGCGCACGCCGAGGCGCCGGTGGCGCTGACCCATAGCGCGCGGCTGAGGGACTGAACCGATGCGCTATCGCGTGCGCCACACCACGACCTATCGCTACGCCGCCCAGGCCGCGTTCTCGCAGCACCTGCTGCGCCTCACCCCGCGCGAGACGCCCGAGCAGCGGGTGATCTCGACCGCGCTGGAGATCGCGCCCCGGGCCGAGGGGCTGATCGAGGCGCACGACCTGTTCGGCAATGTCGAGCACCTGGCCACCGTGACCCGGCCGCACGGCCAGCTCACCATCACCGCGACCGCGGTGGTCGAGCGCCAGGACCCGACGTCGATGATTTTCGAGGCTGGCGCGCCGTGGGAGCAGGTCCGCGATCTGGCCCTCGGCCGCGGCACGGCGCCCCCGGTGCTGGAGGCGGCGCCCTTCGCCTTTCCCTCGGCCATGACAACAGCGGACGAGGCGATCGAGGCCTATGCGGCCCAGAGCCTGGTCGCGGGGCGGCCCTATCTGGCCGTGGCCGCCGATCTCTGCGCGCGGATCCACCGCGATTTCGACTACGAGCCCGGCGCCACAGGGGCCGATACGATGCCCGCGGCCAGCTTCGCCGCGCGCCACGGCGTGTGCCAGGACTTCGCCCACGTCATGCTGGCGTGCCTGCGCGCAGTGCGGCTGCCGGCGCGCTATGTCTCGGGCTATCTGCGCACCCTGCCGCCCGAGGGGCAGCCGCGGCTGCAAGGCGCCGATGCCAGCCACGCCTGGGTTGCGGTGTGGGACCCGGTGCTGGACTGGGTGGATTTCGACCCGACCAACGACCTGGTGCCGGGGCTGGACCATATCACGCTGGCCTGGGGGCGCGACTACCGCGATGTCTCGCCCGTGTCGGGCCTGGTGGTGGGGGCAGGATCGCAGGTCCTGTCGGTGGGCGTCGACGTGGAGCCGCTGACCGCCGAAAAGGTGTGAGCCGTGGCCGATACGACCGACCCTGCGACCGGAAGCGCCCCGCGGGAGGTCCCGACGGGCGGCCCGCCGGCGGCGGCCGGCGCACCGGCTGCTGCGCTGTTATGGGCCGCGCTGCTGGGTGTCGGCATCTGCTGGGGCTCGACGCAGTTCTTTATGAAGGGCGCCATGCAGGGCGGCTTTCACCCCATCGGCGCGGCCTTTTGGCAGGCTGCGGTGGGGGCCGTGGTGGCCAGCGCCGCGCTGTGGCTGGCCCGCGAGCCGCTGCCCCTGTCGCGCTGGCACCTGGTGTTCTACGCCGTCTGCGGGCTGCTCGGCACGGCGCTGCCCGCCTCGCTCAGCTTCGAGGCGATCCAGCATCTGCCCGTCGGCGTGCAGTCGCTGGTGATCTCGACCGTCCCGATCATCACCGTCGTGCTGGCGCTGGGCATGGGGCTCGAGCGCGCGTCGCGCCGACGCCTGGCGGGGATCGGGCTCGGTTTTGCGGCCATGCTGCTGATCATTCTGCCCGATGCCTCGCTGCCCGGCGCGGGACAGGCATTCTGGGTGCTGCTGCCCGCGCTCTCGGCGGCCGCCTATGCGATGGAGAACGTGGTCATCGACCGCTATCGCCCGCCGGGGACCGGGGCGCTGGCCATCGGTTGCGGGTTGCTGTGGGCGGCGACGGCGATGCTGGCGCCGCCGGTGCTGGTGCTGGGCATCTCGGTGCTGCCGGCGAGCGCCGCGCCGGGCCCGATGGTGGACATGGCCGCGGTGGTGACGGCGAACATCATGGCCTACCTGGGCTTTGTGTGGCTGGTCGGGCATGCCGGACCGATCTTCGCCAGCCAGGTGGGTTATGTCGTCACCGGGACGGGTGTGCTCTCGGGCCTGGTGTTTCTGGGCGAGCGGCACGCCGTCACCGTGTGGCTGGCGATGGCGCTGATGGTCGTGGGGCTGGCCCTGGTTTCGCCCCGCCGCCACCGGCCCGGTACCGCCCCAACGCCAACACCGAACGGCCCCGCGAAGACCGGCCCCGCGAAGACCAGCACCGCGGGGCCCGCACCGGGCTCTACGTCTCCAGCGGCGGCCATCCCGGCGCCGGCGACGCCGGCTCAGGTCACGCCGGCTTCAGGCCCAGCGCCAGGTAGTTCACCGCCAGATCGCGCTCGCTGATCCGCCAGGTGCGGGCCAGGGGATCGTAGACCATCCCCTTCTCGTCGGCCGCGGTCAGGCCGGCGCCGGCCATCATGCCCGCCATCTCGTCGGGGGTCACGAACCGGGACCACGCGTGCGTGCCACGCGGCAGCCAGCCCAGCAGATACTCGGCACCCAGGATCGCCACGGCCCAGGCGCGGCGGGTCCGGTTCAGCGTGCTGATCACCAGCACGCCGCCGGGCTCCAGCAGCGCCGCACAGTCGGCCACCAGCGCCGGCTGGTCGGGCGCATGCTCGATCACCTCCATCGCGACGACGGCGTGGAAGCGGCGCCCCCCGGCCACCAGATCGCGCGCCGTGCCGGTGCGATAGTCGATCGCCAACCCCTGCGCCTCGGCATGCAGGCGCGCGACGGGCGCGCTGGCGGGGGCGGCATCGATCCCGGTCACCGCGGCACCCAGCCGGGCCAGCGGCTCGCTCATCAGCCCGCCGCCGCAGCCGACGTCGGCGATGCAGAGACCGTCGAGCGGGCGCGGACTGGCGGCCGAGCGCCGGGTCGGCCGCCCCCAGGCAGCCGCGATCTCGCCCACGGCATACCCCAGCCGACAGGGGTTCATCGCATGCAGCGGCGCATGCGGGCCATCGGGGTCCCACCAGGCCGCGGCCAGGGCCTCGAACTTGGCGACTTCGGCCGCGTCGGCGCCGCCAGCGGTTTCGAATGCGCTACTGTCGGGCACCTGCGACCCTGCGATCCCGGTGGAAGCGCCCATTTCCGGCCTCGCTTGCATGGTTTCTCCCGATTGCATAGTGCACGCTCTGGCGGATCGAAAGGGCGCGCCGGAAGGCCAGCGTCACCACGGCGCAGGCGGTCCATGGGGCCCATCGCGGATCGGGCGGAGGACAGGTGAATATACGCTCGCGCGGCACCGCCGATCACCGCCTGTTCCCGCTGGTGGAGCCGCATACGCGCTTCCACATGCCCACCGGCGACGGCCACGAGCTTTACGTCGAGGTGTCGGGCCGGCGCGATGGTCAGACGGTGGTGGTGCTGCACGGCGGTCCGGGTTCGGGCTCGTCGCCCTTCATGCGCCGCTTCTTCGATCCGCGCCGCTACCGCATCGTGCTGTTCGACCAGCGCGGCGCCGGGCGCTCGCGGCCGCAGGGGACGCTCGAGGGCAACACGACCTGGCACCTGGTCGAGGATATCGAGCGGCTGCGCACCGCGCTGGCGGTCGAGCGCTGGCAGGTGTTCGGCGGCTCCTGGGGTTCGACGCTGGCGCTGCTCTACGCCCAGGCGCACCCCGAGCGGGTGACGGCGCTGATCCTGCGCGGCGTGTTCACCATGACGCGGGCCGAGCTCGACTGGTTCTACGGCGGCGGCGCCGGTCGCTTCTTCCCCGAGGCCTGGGCCGAGTTCGCCACGCCGATCCCCGAGGACGAGCACGGCGACATGATCGGCGCCTATTATCGCCGCCTGGTGGACGCGGATGAGGGCGAGCAGACCCGCTTTGCCCGCCCGTGGGTGCGGTGGGAGAGCGCGACGGCCGCGCTGCGCCCGCTGCCCTCGACCTTTGTCGAGGCGTCCTACGCCCGCGCCTTCGCCCGGATCGAGTGCCACTTCTTCCAGCACGGCGGCTGGCTGACGCGGGATGACCAAATCCTGGCCGACATGCCGCGCATCGCCGACATTCCAGGCGTCATCGTGCAGGGCCGATATGACATGATTTGCCCGCCCGCGACGGCGCTGAGGCTGTCGCAGTGCTGGCCCGCCAGCCGGCTGCGGCTGGTCGACGATGCGGGGCATGCGCTGTCCGAACCCAGCATCGCGTCCGAGCTGCTGCGCGCGACCGACGAACTGTCGGAAACCCCGGTCTGAGGGCGCCGGGCGGGTTTTAGTCGCCCTCGGGGCGGTTCTTAGTCGGCCTCGGGGCGGGGCTTAGTCGCCCTCGGGGCGGTCCTCGGCCGCGCCGATCGCCAAATCGCGCTGCACGGCGGGCTGGGCCAGCATCGCCCGCGTCTCGTCCATCCGGTCAAAGCTGCCGTCGGCCACAAAGCGCAGATCCGGTGTGCGCTTGGTGGTGAGCGCGCGGCCCACCAGCAGCCGCAGCCGCCCCCGGGCCCCGGCGAGCGCTTCCAGCGTCTGCCCGACGTCGCGCCCGCCGAGCGGCATCACATAGACGGTCGCGTGCCGCAGATCGGGCGAGCAGCGCACCTCGGACACGGTGACGGACACGCCTTCGAGCGCGGGATCGTGGTGCTCGCCGCGGGTCAAGATGTCGGCCAGGGCGCGGCGCACCGTCTCGCCGACGCGGAGCTGGCGCTGCGACTGCGCGCGCCCTCCGGGCACCGCCGCGCCCGCGCCCGACACCCTTGCTCCGCCTCGCCGCGCCACCGGCCGCTCCTGTCCCGCCGTGAACCCGGCGGCTGACATAGCGCGTCGCCGCGCCGCTTGCGAGGGGGCGTGGCGTGGATTATCTCCGCCGATCATTGCCCGAGCGAATTTTAATGTAATGCAAAATAATATGCGTTTTGACGGCAAAACTGACGGACAGATATCACGATAAGACCTAGTTGAAGCGGAATCCCCTGCACAGCCTATGCTGCAACGGAGGACACTGTCTTGGCGAGCTCAGCTTCCATCCTGCGGGATAAAAAAGGCATCCGCCGCTTCATTTTTGGTCAGTGTGGGGCACTTTCGCCTTTTTTGCTGATGATCTTCTTGCTGTTGATCGTTGCAACCGGTGTCGGGATCGACCTGGCGCGGCACGAGGCTGCGCGCGCGGCGCTGCAGGACGCGCTGGACAGGGCCACGCTGGCCGCAGCGCAAGCCCCCAACCGCGCCGAGACCGCCGCCGTCGTCATCGAGCGCGTGCAGTCGATGCACCAGGCCCCCGGCCGGGTCGCGCTGGATCTGGCGATCACCGACAGTCCGACCAGCCACCGCGTCGCCGCCGCCGCGCAGCACCATCTCGACCCGATCTTCCTGTCCATGCTGGGGCTCGACCGGCTGGGCGTGCGGGCCGAAAGCATCGCGGTCGAGGAGCGCCCGGCCCACGAGATCGTGCTGGTGCTCGATGTCTCGAGCTCGATGCGCTTTGACGGCAAGTTCGATGCCGTGCAGCGCGAAACGGTGCGCTTCGTGCGCGAGATGCTGCGTCCCGGGGCGGGCGCGCGGACCTCGATCACGCTGGTGCCCTTTGCGGGCGGGGTGAACCCGGGACCGCGGCTGTTCCATGCGCTGGGCGGGCGGCGGCTGCACCCCCTGTCGTCGTGCCTGGTGCTGACGAGCGCCGACTTCGACCATGGCGGCCTGCCCTCGCGCGGGACCTATGCGCAGGTCGAGGCCTTCCAGGACTGGCCGCGATACGACCGCATCATGGGCCGAGGAACCTGCCCCTCGAACCCGCGGTTCGAGTATCTGGACCCGCACACCGGCAAGCAGATCGGCTATGTCGCTGCCCGGCGCACGCCCAATGCGATCGAGCGGGTGGCAGCCGGCGGCAGCATCGCCTTTCACGAGACCGACGTCGAGCGCATCGCGGCCCGGCTGGCGCGGCTCCAGCTATACCACGGCGCCCGGGTGCAGGATGGCATGCGCTGGGCGCTGGCGGCACTGGACCCCTCGGCCGCGCGGATGCTGAAGCGGCATCGGCGCATCGCCGGGCGCCACGACGACCGGCCGCTGGCGTGGAGCGATCCTGCCGCGCGCAAGACGGTGATCATCGTCACCGACAGCGCCATCGACCGCGAGTACCGGCCCGACCCGCGCGACCCGGCGCTGCCCAGCCTGGTGTCGGCCGCGCCGGCCATGCTGGTGGCGCTGCAACGGCGCAGCGGGCGCGCGGCGTTTCTGGACGCCTGTGCCATCGCTGCGGCGCAGGACATCGCGGTGTTCGGCATCTCGCTCTACGCCCCGGAGGCGATGGTCGCCGATCTCGGCCGGTGCACCGGACGGGCGGACCGGGTGTTCGAGACGCGCGCGCGCGGGCTGGGGCGGGCCTATGGTCATATCCGCGGCGCACTGTCGACGGTGCGGCTGGTCGGCGGGCAAACCGAGTCGCCCTGACCCCGACGGTCCCGGCGAGGGACGGTTTCGATATCCGATTGTGCCGATATAGAAGCGGCGTTTAGCCCAAACCGAGCCTGTTAACCGTTTGCCTTTGACACAATGTCGCCCAAGTGTCGATTAACCATACAACCACTGCGCGAATAGCGCCGGGCGCGCGTCGAAAAATTGACAGAAAAGAGGCATCTGCCCAGGCTTCCAGAAGGCGAGTGGAAAGGTGGGAAAGATGACTGTTGCGCGAAGGCTGAAAGAATTTCATGCCGACGACCGCGGCGCGATCACGCCGCTGATGCTCGTGCTGTTCATTACACTGGTCATCATCACCGGGCTGGCGATCGATATGGTGCGTCACGAGGCCGAGCGTGCCGACCTGCAGGATGCGCTGGACCGCGGCGTGCTGGCGGCCGCCCAGTTCGGCCAGGACGTCGACCCGCAGGTCGTGGTCGAGGAGTATGTGCGCTCGCGCAATTTCGGCGACAGCGAGGTGGATCTGACGGTGCAGTTCACCGCACAGACGCCCTATGAGCGGCGGATCGATGCCGATGCGTTGTACGACATGGATACCGTGTTCATGGCGATGACCGGGGTCGATACGCTGGGCGTGGCGGCAGGCGCCAGCGCGCTGCAGGGGCGCACGGCCATCGAGATTTCGCTGGTGCTCGATATCTCGGGCACGATGCGGTACTCGAGCCGGATCGAGAACCTGCGCATCGCCGCCAACGAATTCATCACCGAAATGCTGGCCGACGGGGCCGACAGCTACACGACCATCAGCATCGTACCCTATGCCGGCCAGGTGAACCCCGGGCCCGAGATGTTTTCGGCACTGGGCGGGGTGCGTTGGCACGCGTTCTCGTCCTGCCCCGAATTTACGGCGAGCGACTTTGGGCTGGATCGATCACCGGCTTTGCCGCGACGGGGCTGCCCGACAACGGCCCGTACGATCAGGTGCCGCATTTTCACAAATGGACAATCGACTGGGCGTACATGGACTGGGGCTGGTGCCCGGCCGATCCGGTGTACAGCTTCGTCGATCCGCTGACCGATGCCGAGGTGCTGTCCGGGTCCAAGGCCGACCTGCAGGCCTATCGCGACGGTCTGGCCGCCACCGCGACCGCCGATATCGCCGCCGAGCTGCAGGGGACGCTGGCAGGGCTGAGCGCCGATCCCGAGGCCGCGGCGGCTGCCACCGCGGCAGCGGCGGCCAGCACGGCGGCGGCGGTGGATGCGATCATGGCCTACGAGTACCAGGCGATCCGGCTGAACGGCACGTCGATCAGCTATCTGTCCAACAATGCCGACGCGTTGACGGCGCGGATCAGCGCGATGCGCCTGCACGACGGGACCGGCACCTACAACGGCATGAAGTGGGGGCTGGCGCTGCTGGATCCCGACAGCCGGGCGACGCTGGACACCGCCGGCGTGATCGAGAGCGGCTTTACCGACCGGCCGAGCCCCTGGGGCGATGCCGGGACGATGAAGGTGGTGGTGCTGATGACCGACGGTCAGATCACCGAGCAGCATCGTCCGACCAGCACCGACTGGGCCGACCTGGCCGTGAACGAGGCCGATGCCGCCACGACCCAGACCTACAGCCGCGCCGACGGGCTGCAGGACTTCTACGATCTGTGCTCGGCCGCGCGGACCCGGGGGGTCGAGGTGTTCACCATCGCCTTCGAGGCACCGGGCGGCGCCAAGACCGAGATGCAGAACTGCGCCAACTGGTTCCCCGGCACCAGCGATCTGGCCAACCAGCGCTATTACGAGGTCGAGGGGCTGGAGATCGTGGCTGCCTTTCGCGACATCCGCGCCCAACTGGCCGCGCTGAAGCTGGTGAACTGAGATGGGCGCCCACCGGACGATCCTGACCGGCGCCCTGATTGCCGCCGCCTGTGCCCGCTGCCTGTGTGGCACCGCGGCGGGACCTCGAAGGCGCTCGGCGGCGGGATCTCAGGGCCGCTCCGCGGCGGGACCTCAGGGCCGCTCCGCGGCGGGTGGGCCCGGTCGCTTCGCGGGCGACCGGCGGGGCGGCGCGACGGTCGAGTTCGTGGTCGTCGCCGTGCCGCTGTTTCTGTTGCTGTTCACCATGATCGAGGCAGGGCTGATCATGGCGAGTTCGATCATGGTGGAGCGCGGCCTGCAGGTCGCCGTGCGCGATATCCGGGTTGGCAGCGCCGCCACCGCAACCCATGCCGAGTTCAAGACCAGGGTCTGCGAGGCGGCCTTTCTGATCGGCAATTGCGAGAAATCGCTGATGATCGAGATGGTGCCCTTTGCCGACGTCGCCTCGTATGCCGACCGGCCGGCCGTGGCGTGCGTCGACCGGGCCAACAATATCGTCGATCCCACGGCCTATGGCGCGGGCGGCGGGGGCGACATCATCTTCGTGCGCGCCTGCCTGCTGGTCGATCCGCTGTTTCCCGGCGCGGCGCTGGCCTCGGACATCGCCTACGACGACAGCGGCGCAACGGCCATCGCGGCCCAGGGCGCCTTTATGCGGGAGCCCGACTGATGCCGCATCTCGCCATGCCCGCCCCGCCCGGCACCGGGCGGTCCATCGCACGCGGCCTGACCGGCTTTGCCGCCGACCAGCGCGGGGCGATCAACCTGGAGTTCATGCTCTGGTTGCCGATCCTGTTGATCTGGACCTTTGGCGCGGTCGCCGCGTTCGACGGGTTCAAGTCGCGCAACAACGCGGCCAAGGCGTCCTACACGGTGGCCGACATCCTGTCGCGCAAGATCGCGGTCGACGACGCCCAGATGGCCGAGCTCTTTGCGCTGCAGCGCGCCGTGCTGCCGCAGGCGCCGCGGACGGGGCAGGTGATGCGCGCGGCGAGCATCCTCTACGACGGCAGCGCCTACATCGTCGACTGGACGTGGTCGTCCGATACCACGCGGCCGCTGGACGCCGAGGATATCCCGTTCGACATCATGCCGCTGATGGGGGCGGGCTCGTCGGTGACCTTCGTCGAGATCTTCGTGCCCTATCGACCGCTGACGGGGCTGAGCGCGTTCGGGGACCGGCTGTGGCACTTCGAGCTGTTCACCCGGCCCCGGCTGCGCTCGAAGATCGAGAAGACCGACAGCAGTGCGCCGGTGACCATGGCGATGTCGGCGATGCCGCTCCGGCTGCGGGACCCCGAGGCGAGCATAGCGTTGCTGATGGCCGACCGCTGAGCCGTCTCCGACCCAGCGGAATCGCGGCTGGTCGCCGCGATACGGGATTGCAGGGAAATGGCGGCGAGAGCGGTGCACCGCCGGACGCGTCCGGGGGCCCGGAAGGCGTCGCGTTGGGCAGAAAGCAGCCCAAGGAAGGTTTGCGCGCCAGCGTGCGACCGTCCCCAAGGACACGCCGCTGTGCGGTCGCCGGGCGGCTAGCCGCGACCCGGTCCGGTCCCTGCGCATCCCGTACGGGTGTGTCGGGCCGCAGCCGAAGGTGTGGACAGGGCCGGGGCGCCAGGCCCCGGCCCTTGACGGGACGAAGGGCGGCGGGGTCAGAGCACGCGCTCGACCTCTTCCTTTTCGAAGATCTCGATCACGTCGCCTTCGCGGATGTCCTCGTAGTTCTCGAACGCCATGCCGCATTCCTGGCCGGCGCGGACCTCGGCGACCTCGTCCTTGAAGCGCTTCAGCGTCTTGAGTTTGCCCTCGTGGATCACCACGCTGTCGCGCAGGAGCCGCACGCCGGCCGAGCGGCGGGCCAGGCCGTCGGTGACCTCGCAGCCCGCGACCTTGCCGACGTTGGACACCTTGAAGACCTGTTTGATGGACGCATAGCCCAGGTACCGCTCGCGCACCTCGGGCGACAGCAGGCCCGAGGCTGCCTGCTTCACGTCGTCGACCAGGTCGTAGATGATCGAGTAGTAGCGCAGCTCGACGCCCTTTTGGTTGGCCGCCTCCCGCGCGGGGGCGTTGGCGCGGACGTTGAAGCCGATGATCGGCGCGCCCGAGGCATCGGCCAGGGTCACGTCGCTCTCGGTGATCGCGCCGACGCCCGAGTGCAGGATGCGCACACGGACCTCGTCGTTGCCGACCTTCTCGAGCGCCTGGACGATGGCCTCGGAGGAGCCCTGCACATCCGCCTTAACGACGATGGGCAGTTCCTTGACGTCGGCGTCCGCCTTGGCCTGGGCCAGTAGCTGGTCCAGCGTGGTGCGCGCGCCCTTGGCGGCCTGCGCCTCGCGCGTCTTGCGCTGGCGATAGTCGGCGATCTCGCGGGCCTTGGCCTCGTCCTCGACCACGTGCAGCGTGTCGCCGGCCTCGGGCGTGCCCTGCAGGCCCAGCACCTCGACGGGCTCCGAGGGGCCGGCGGCCTTGACCCGCTCGCCCTTGTCGTTGATCAGCGCGCGGACCCGGCCCCACTGCTCGCCCACCACGAAGATGTCGCCGTTCTTCAGCGTGCCGCGCTGGATCAGCACGGTGGCCACGGGGCCGCGGCCGACATCGAGCTTGGCCTCGATCACCGCGCCCTCGGCCCGGCGGTCGTGGTTGGCCTTCAGCTCCAGGATTTCCGCCTGCAGCGACAGCGCCTCGACCAGATCGTCGAGCCCCTGGCCGGTGAGGGCCGAGACCTCGACATCCTGCACCTCGCCCGACATCTGCTCGACGATCACCTCGTGCTGCAGAAGCTCGGTGCGCACGACGTTGGGGTCGGCGTCGGGCTTGTCGATCTTGTTGATCGCCACGATCATCGGCACGCCGGCCGCCTTGGCGTGGCTGATCGCCTCGATCGTCTGGGGCATCACGCTGTCGTCGGCGGCGACCACCAGCACCACGATGTCGGTCACCGTCGCGCCGCGCGCACGCATCGAGGTAAAGGCCGCGTGGCCCGGGGTATCGAGGAAGGTGACCTTGTCGCCGCCCTTGGTCTCGATCTGGTAGGCACCGATGTGCTGGGTGATGCCGCCCGCCTCGCCCGACACGACGTCGGTCTTGCGCAGCGCATCCAGCAGCGACGTCTTGCCGTGGTCGACGTGGCCCATGATCGTGACGATGGGCGCGCGGGGCAGCATGTCCTCGCTGCGGTCGTCCTCGGTGTCGATCACCTCCTCGACATCGGATTCCGAGACGCGCACGAACTTGTGGCCGAACTCCTCGACGATCAGCTCGGCGGTCTCCTGGTCGATCGACTGGTTCTGTGTGGCCATCATGCCGTTGCGCATCAGCGCCTTGATGACGTCGGCGACGCGCTCGGCCATGCGGTTGGCAAGCTCCTGCACCGTGATGGCGTCGGGCACCTTCACGTCGCGGATCACTTTCTCGCGCTGCTCGTGGCGGCCGCCGGACTTGCGGCGGTCACGCTCCTGGCGCCGACGCATCGAGGCGAGCGAGCGCTGGCGCCCGCCCTCGCCGTCCTCGCTGAGCTTGGAGATCGTCAGCTTGCCGGCGCGGCGCTTCTCCTCGCCGGCCCGCCCGCGCGAGGGGGTCTGGCGCTTCGGCGCGCCGCGGCGGTTGTCGTCCTCGCGCTCGGGCGCGCG
>JBCCMW010000040.1:0-16497 GCA_039026175.1 Pseudomonadota bacterium | reverse complement strand
CTGGTAGTCACGCAACTTGGTGACGAGGTCGGCGTACATGCGCATGTGGATGCGGTCGATCTGGTAGTGCATGTACTCGGCGTTCTCGATGGAGGGGGCCGAGCCAGAGCCGCCGTCGCCCTCGATGCGGTGGGAGATCCAGTGGAACGAGTAGTTCGCCCCGGGACCGCCGATGGGGTAGCGCGTGCCGTCGTTGCCGTTGCCAATCTGGAGCGTCGCCGCCCGCTTGAGCCCGCACGCGAACGCGAGGACGATGATGTCGTTCATCATGTCGGGCATCGTCACCACGGTGAACCTCGGCGTCGGCGCCGATTTCGTGGGCAACTGGCTGGGCGCCTGGTCGCTGTCGGGCCCCTGCGCCGTGATCGGCGTGCTGCTGACCCGCCCGCTGGCCGAGCGGATCACTGGCATGATCACGCCGCTCGTCGCCCGCCCCGCCCCGATCCTCAGCCCCGTGACCATCGCCGGCCCCGTGACCGGCGCCAGCCCCGTGACCGGCGCAAACCCGGCCCCGCGCGGGTAAACGCCGGGCTCGGCCGAGGGCCGCATCGCCCTCTCAGGCGCGCTCCAGCGCCACCGCCGTCGCCTCGCCGCCGCCGATGCAGATGCCGGCGACGCCGCGCTTGACGCCGCGCGCCTCCATCGCGTGCAGCAGCGTCACTAGGATGCGCGCGCCCGAGGCGCCGATCGGGTGACCCAGCGCGCAGGCCCCGCCGCGCACGTTCAGCCGCTCGCGCGGGATGCCCATCTCGGCCATCGCGGCCATCGGCACCACGGCGAAGGCCTCGTTGATCTCCCACAGATCGACGTCGTCGACCGACCAGCCGATGCGCATCAGCAGCTTCTGCATCGCGGGCACTGGCGCGGTGGTGAACAGGCCCGGCGCCTGGGCGTGGCTGGCGTGGCCCAGGATGCGCGCCTGCACCGTGGCGCCCGCCGCGGCCGCCTCGTCCGCGCGCATCAACACCAGCGCCGCGGCCCCGTCCGAGATCGAGGAGGCGTTGGCCGGGGTGACCGTGCCGCCTTCGCGGAACGCGGGCTTCAGTTGCGGGATCTTGTCGGGGCGGGCGGTGCGCGGCTGCTCGTCGCTCTCGACCGTGACCGAGCCCTTGCGGCCCTTGACCTCGACCGCCGCGATCTCGGCCGCGGCCGTGCCGTCGGTCTGCGCCCCCAACGCCCGTTCGAGCGAGGCGAGGGCGTAGTCATCCTGCTGCTCGCGGGTGAACTGGTAGCGCTCGGCGCAGTCCTCGGCGAAGGTGCCCATCAGGCGGCCCTTGTCATAGGCGTCCTCCAGCCCATCCAGGAACATGTGGTCCACGGCCGCCGCGTGGCCCAGCCGCGCACCCGCACGCATCTTGGGCAGCAGGTACGGCGCGTTGGACATGCTCTCCATGCCGCCGGCCACGATGGCCGTGCCCGGGCCGCCGTTGCCGGCGCGCAGCGCATCGTGCGCCATCATCACCGTCTTCATGCCCGAGCCGCACATCTTGTTGACCGTCGTGCAGGGCACGGCTTCGTCCAGGCCCGCGCCCAGCGCCGCTTGGCGCGCCGGGGCCTGGCCCTGGCCCGCGGGCAGGACACAGCCCATCAGCACCTCGCCCACCGAGGCCGGGTCGACGCCCGCGCGCGACAGCGCCGCGGCGATGGCAGCGGCGCCCAGCGCGGGGGCCTCGACCGGGGCAAGCTCGCCCTGAAACCCGCCCATCGGCGTGCGGGCCGCGCCTACGACGGCGATGCTATCGGCCATGTCAGTCTCCTCTCAGGCCCGCGTCGCGGGACGGTGTGGGTGCAACGCGCCGGAGCGGGTCGCCGCCGCCGGGCCCGCCGGGTGCGACGGGTGCGACGGTCGCGACGGGTGCGACGGGGCCGGCAGGGCCACGGGGACCGCCGGGTGCGACGGGGCCACGGGGACCGCCGGGGTCGGCGATGCGGGCCAGCGCCGCCAGCGCCGCGGCATGGTGACCCTCGCCGATCCGGTGCGCCGCGGCGCCATCGTGCATCGCGGACAGCGCCTCGGCCAGGGCCGCGGCCTCGTGGGGCGCCAACGCAGCGATCGGGGTGACCGAGGTCTTGATGCCGAAGGCCACGGCACCGGTGCGGGCCAGGCGCGCCAGCGTCTGCCGCTCGGTGCGCAGGTAAAAGCCCCGAGCGCCGGGCCCGCCGGGGCCCGCGCTGGGGCCCGCGCTGGGGCCCGTGCTGTGGCCCGCGCTCTGGCCCGTGCTGGGGCCCGTGCTGTGGCCCGCGCTGTGGCCCGTGCTGTGGCCCGTGCTGTGGCCCGCGCTGTGGCCCGTGCTGGGGCCCGTGCTGGGGCCCGTGCTGTGGCCCGTGCTCCGGCCCGCGCGCTGGCCCGTGCTCTGGCCCGTGCTCTGGCCCGCGCCCGCGTGCCGGCTTTCGGACAGCGGCTGGAACAGCGCCGGGTCGTCGTGCACCAGCCAGTTGACCCGCACCAGCGGGCGGCCGGGACGCAAGCCGTCGAACAGCCGCGCCACCCGTCGGGCCAGCATGTCGTCGTAATCCTCGACGGGTTCGTGGATCGAGATCATCGCCCGGCCCAGCTTCTCGGCCAGCAGCCAGCGCGACGGGAAGCAGAGCGCGGCAGCGGTGAGCGCATATTCCTCGGCCCCCGGCGCGCGCTGCATCAGGCACCAGTCCTCGGCCGTCAGGCGGGCGAGGGTGCGCATGGGCGCTGCGCGCTCGACCGCCACGACCGCGCCGTCGGGGCGCAGCACGCGGCGGCGTTCCGGTTCGACGGCGTAGTCCTCGCGGTCGGCCAGATGGTCGAGCACGGCCTCCAGCAGCGCGTCCGCCGCGTCCTCGGCCTCGGCGGCCAGGGCCAGCACGGTGTTGGGCTGCCGGGCGACCAGCGCGTCGCGCAGCGCCGCCTGAGCCGCAAAGTCGCGCTCGACGACGGTCCACGCGGACGGGTGCAGCGGCAGCACGCCGGGTCGGCGCGCGAGCTGGGCGTGCATGAACGGCAGCCGCGGCGGCGGCGCGATCAGCGCGGTCGCGCGCTCGGGCGCGAGGCAGCCGGCAGCCCCGTTCACGGCAGGGTCCCGCGGCTGTAGTAGAGAAGACCCATGTCCGTCAGCGCCCGTGCGGCCGGACCCCAGCGGGCGGCAAAGGCGAACCAGTCTTGCCCCGCGGCCTTGGCCATCGCGCCCAGGGTGCGCCGCCCGTCGACCGCCGCCAGCAGCGGGGCGGCGGCGCGGTCGACGAGCACCGGGATCGAGAGACCGTCCACCGTCGCCGCGATCCGCCCCTCGCGCGCCACGGCCCGGGCCAGATCCCGCGCCGGCACACCGCGCAGGTGCGGCACGGCCATGGGCGTCGCCCCTGCGGGCTTGACGGCGCCACGCCCGGCCGGGGCGGCATAGACAACGTGCGTCTTGATGTTGCCGGCCAGTTGCTCGGCCAGCGCCATGCGCGCCACCGGGTCCAGCGCCGCGGCCCGCGTGCGGATCGCGGGATCGGCGGGCAGATAGCTCTCGGGCCGATAGCGCGCGGCTTCGATGGGCGCGACCAGGGCCAGGCCGGCGCGATCCAGCGCCGCTGCGAGCGCGCCGATGGTGTAGGGCCGGTCGCGCGCGTGCAGCAACAGATCGTAGAGCCCGGCGTCGCCGCCCTGGCGGTGGTCGCCCACCAGCGCGTTCAGGCCCAGCCAATTGGTGGCGGGCAGTGCCTGGATCACCGGGCGGGCCAGCGCCGGCCGCGCCGCCGGGGGATCGCCCGCCAGCAGCGCGCCAAAGGCCGCCTGCAGCGCATAGACCCCGGTCCGGCCGTAGGGGGCGTACACCATCAGGCCTAGCCCCCCGTCGGGCGCCACCGCCTCGGCCAACGCGGCGAAGCCCGCATCCGGATCGTCCAGATGGTGCAGCACGCCGCAGCAGTCGATGTAGTCGAAGGCCCCGCCCTCGGCCGCCAGCCGCGGAGCGGCGCGCAGGTCGTCGGTGACGAAGCGCACCGATGTCAGGCCCCGCGCCGCCACCCGCGCCTCGGCCACGGCGCGGGCGGCCGTCGAGAGATCGAGGTACGTGATCGTGGCCGGGCAGCCCAGATCGGCCAGCTTCTGGGCCAGCATCACCAGCCCGTCGCCGGTGCCCCCGCCCGCTACCAGCGCGCGGAACGGCCGCGACCAGTCGCGCGCCCCGCCGAACAGGAAATGGTCGATCTCGAGCGGGTGCGAGGGCGAGCCTTCGATCAGCCGCGTCGCCTCGTCGGCCGGATCGCGCGCGGGATAGGGGAACTCCTCGTACTGGGCCGAAACCAGCGCGTCGGCGTCCCGGCGCGCCGGGTGGAGCGCCGTGTCGGTAGCCGTGTCGGTAGCCGTGTCGGGCGCTGTATCTGGCGCCGTGTCGGGCCCCGTGTCGGGCCCCGTGTCGGGCCCCGTGTCGGGCCCCGTGTCGGGCCCCGTGTCGGGCCGCGTGTTGCGCGCCGTGTCGCGCGCTGGGTGGGGCGCCGTGTCGGGCCCCGTGTCGGGCGCCGTGGCGGGCGCCGTGGCGGGCCCAGTGTTGGGCCCAGTGTTGGGCGCCGTGTTGGGCGCCGTGTTGGGCGCCGCTGCCTCGGTCTCGCGTTCGCTGGTGCCCCGTGCCATGCCTCCTTCATTCGCCGTGGCCGGCCGGCGGTCAATCCCAACCGGTGGCGCGCGCGGGCGCAGGGGAGCGCGACAGATGGCAGAGCCACCGTCCAAGGACCACGATCCGGCCGCCGCCTGGGACGCACGCTATGCCGCCCAGCCCGCGCCGTTCGGCGACCGGCCGACCGAGGGGCTGGCGGTCGCGCTGGCCGAGCATCCCTGGCCCGGGCCGGGTCAGTGCCGCGCGCTGGCGCTGGCCGACGGCGACGGGCGCAACGGCACCTGGCTCGCGCAGCGGGGCTGCGCGGTCACCGCGGTCGACGTCTCGCCCCAGGCGACACGCCAGGCGACCGCGCGCGACGCGGCGGCGGGCGTCGCCGTCGCGCGTGTGACGGCGGATCTGGCGCACTGGGCGCCGCCCGCGGCGGGGTTCGATCTGGCGGCGCTGCTGTTCCTCCAGGGCCCGCCGGCGCTGCGGCAGGCGGGCCTGGACCGCGCGGCCGAGGCGCTGCAGCCCGGCGGGCTGCTGGTGCTGGAGGGTTTCGCCGGCGCGCCCGATGCCGAGGCGCCCCTCGGCCCCGACGACCCGGCCCGGCGCTGGACGGCCGCGGACGTGGCGCGCGACGCCCGCTGGCACGCCCTCGACGCGGTGGTGAGGGTGCAGAGCCTGGCGGACGGGCCGCGCCACACGGGCCTGGGCCGTATCCTGTGGCTGACAGCGCGGCGACGCTGAGCCGTGCGTCAACCCGGCTGCAGCGTGATGGCGACGCGGCGCTGGCGCCCCTCGCGCCAGAGCTCCAGCTCCACCGTGTCGCCCGCCCGGTGCCGGCCGAGCGCGCTGGACAGCTCGGCCACCGTGCGCGTCGGCGCGCCGTCGACCGACAGGATGGTGTCGCCGAGACGGAGCTGACCGCCCTGGCTGCTGGAGGCGCCCTGCAGCCCGGCCGCGGCCGCCGGGCTCCCGGGTTCGACCCGCAGCACGGCGACACCGGCCACACCCATGCCGCGCGCGATCTCCTGCAGCCGCCCGTCGACCGCGATGCCGATGGTGGGCGGCGCGTAGCGACCCACGGCGATCAACTGCGGCACCACGCGGTTGACCGTGTCCACCGGCACCGCAAAGCCGATGCCGGCGTTGGTTCCGCTCAGGCTGTAGATCGCGGTGTTGACCCCGATCAGCCGCCCCGCGCTGTCCAGCAGCGGCCCGCCCGAATTGCCGGGGTTGATGGCCGCGTCGGTCTGGATCAGCCCGCGGATCGGCGGGCCGTCCTCGCGCGGCAGGTGGCGCTCCAGCGCCGAGACGATGCCCGTTGTCAGTGTCCAGTCCAGCCCGAACGGATTGCCGATCGCCAGCACCGACTGGCCCACCTCGACCTCGGCCGAGGTGCCGATGGGCAGCGGCGGGGGCGGTGCCTCGGTGACCGAGATCTTGAGCACCGCCAGATCGTTGCCAGGGTCCGAGCCCACCAGCCGCGCGCCGAAACTGCGCCCGTCGGCCAGGCGCACGACCGCCGCGCTGGCATCCTCGACCACGTGGTGGTTGGTGACCACGTGGCCCGCGGCATCCCACACAAAGCCCGAGCCGGTGCCCCGCTCGACCCCGCGGCGGCTGCGCGTGAAGGGGTCGAACACGTCGCCGCGGGTGGTGATGTAGACCACGCTGTCGCGCGCCTCGCGAAACAGCGCGATGCGCGACTGCTCGACCGGGGCCAGCGCGCCGCGGGCTGCGACCACCCGGGGCTCGCCGGCGTTGAACAGCGCGAAATAGCCGGGCAGCGCCTCGATCACCGCAAAGACGATCAGGATGGCGACGAGGCCGATCAACGTGCGGCCGGCTAGACGTGGATTGGCCATGCTGCCCCCGCTCGGCCCGCGCGGCCGGGTTCCGGTTCGAGCGGCCCTCTGCGCCGGATACCGCGCCGCCCGGCCCCGTGCCATCTGGCTGCGACAGAGCCACGCCGCGCGCCGCGGTTCAACCGCCGAGTGGCCCGCGCTGTACGCCGCCGACGGGTCGGGTCACAGGATCTGGCTCAGGAACTCGCGCGTGCGCGCATCGCTCGCCTCGGTGAAAAAGGTCGCCGGCGGCCCGTGCTCGACGATCACGCCGCGGTCGGTGAAGTAGATGTGGTCTGCGACCTCGCGCGCGAAGCCCATCTCGTGGGTCACCAGGATGCAGGTCATACCCTCGGCGGCGAGCTCCTTGATGGTGACCAGCACCTCCTTCACGGTCTCGGGGTCCAGCGCTGCGGTGACCTCGTCGAACAGCATCACCGCCGGGTTCATCGCCAGCGAGCGGGCGATGGCGACGCGTTGCTGCTGCCCGCCCGAGAGCTCGCCCGGATAGCTGTCCTCCTTGCCCTGCAGGCGGACCTTGGCCATCAGCGCGCGGGCCCGTCTCTCGACCTCGGCCTTGTCCTGCTTCAGCACCAGCACGGGCGCCATCATCACGTTCTGCAGCGCCGTCTTGTGCGGGAACAGGTTGTACTGCTGGAAGACCATGCCGACCTTCTTGCGCAGTGCCAGCTTGTCCAGCCCGGGGTCGTGCACCTCCTGACCTTCGACCGTGATCGAGCCGTGCTGAATGTCGTTCAGCGCGTTGATGCAGCGGATCAGGGTCGACTTGCCCGAGCCCGAGGGCCCGATGATGCAGATCACCTCGCCCTTCATGACGTCGAAGCTCACGCCCTTCAGCACCTCGAGCGTCCCGAAGCTCTTGCGCACGTTCTTGAGCGACACGATGGGCTGATCGGCGGTCCATGGCGACGTCTCGGTCATGGCGCTGCTCCCTGCTGTAGCGACGAGGCGCCCAACGACGGGGCCCCCAATAACCAGACCGGCGGCGGTGGGCCCGGCGGCGGTGGCGCGCGGCGGGCGAGCGGCCGCACGGCCCGGGCGGGCTGCGGTGCTCTTTTGGACCCGTTGGTCGGCATCGCGGGCGCCCGGGCTCAGAGCTTTACGGCGTAGCGGCGCTCGAGCGCGATGGTCCAGCGCGCGATCGGGTAGCAGTAGGCGAAGAACAGCAGCAGCGCGAAGCTGTAGAAGGGCACCAGCAGTTCGGGGTGGTTGTCCTCGCCCTCCATCGCCTGGCGGCTGAGGGTGATGACCTCCTCGACGCCCAGCAGCGAGCACAGCGGCGTCGCCATCGTCAGGATCGCGTACCAGTTCATCCACGGCGGGACCATGCGCTTGATGCACTGGGGCAGGATGATCTGCCACAGCGTCTGACGCCGGCTGAAGGCCAGGCTTTCGGCCGCCTCCCACTGCGCTGTCGGCACCGACTGCACGGCGCCGCGCACGATCTCCGAGATGTTGGCCATGATCGGCATCGCCAGGCCGATCACCGCCTTCATCCAGTCGGGGATCGGGATGATCAGCCCGAACACCACGATCTCGAACGGAAAGGCCAGCAGCACGATAAACAGCAGCACCAGCCAGGGCGAGTTGCGAAAGAGCTGCGTCACGAACCACGCCACCGCGCGCAGCGCGCGGTTGGGGCCGATCTGCGCCAGCCCCAGCACCGCCCCCAGCGCGGTGCCGATCGCCATCGCGAACAGCGAGATCAGCACGTTGAACAGAAAGCCCGACCACAACAGGAACGGCGACCAGCGCCACAGCGCATCGGTCGCGTCGGCATACGAGTAGCGCCCCTGCGCTGCGACGACGCTGGGCCAGGCGAGCGCCAGCACCAACAGCAGCACGGGCAGCCAGGGCGGAATGCCGGCCAGCCAGCGTACCGCCAGCATCGGGTCGGGACCCGCAGCGGCAGGGCGGAACGGGCGCAGCACGGCCAGATCGGTCGTGGCCGGGGCGTCCAACCCAGGGATGGCTCTTCCGGGGTTTGCGCTTCCCGGGATCGCGCTTCCCGGGATCGCGCGTCCCGGGATCGCGCTTCCCGGGATCGCGCGGGCCGGGAAAGTCCTCACGCGGCCCGGGTCGCGCACCGCGGCCTTACGCGCCATAGCCGGGGATCTTCATGCCGCGCTCCCAACGGTCCATGCCGAACACCAGTACTGCGACCAGCAGGATATAGACGACGAACACCAGCAGCATGGTCGGGTATTGCGCGCTGGGATAGTCGTTCCAGATCGACACCGACTGGTACAGCAGTTCCGGCACCGCGATGGCGAACGCCTGCGTTGTCGTCTTGACCAGGTTGACCAGGTTGTTGTTCAGCGCCGGTAGGCACACCCGGAAGGCCAGCGGCAGCACCACGTAGCGATAGGTCTGCAAGCGCGAGAAACCCAGGCTCTCGGACGCCTCGCGCGTCGACGAGGGCACCGCCTCGATCCCGGCGCGGAAGATCTCCACATTGAAGGCCCCCGCGAAGAACGACAGCGAAATGATGGCCCAGCCGACGTTCGACACGATCGGCACCTCCAGCCATCCGTCCGGGCTGTAGGTCGGCGTGAACTGCCCCAGCGCAAAGTAGAAGAACAGCAACTGCACGAACGGCGGCGTGTTGCGAAAGAATTGGATGTAGCCCTGGACCAGCGCGCGCACCAGCGCCGAGCGCGCGCCCTGCATCCAGGCACCCAGCACGCCGATCACGACCGAGAGCAGCACGCAGGCGATGCTGAGCTTGACCGTCATCCAGATGCCGCTCAGCACTTTGCCCTGCTGGCGCTCGTCGTACATCCAGATGAAGTTCCAGCGCGGCGCGTCTTCGGCCAGCTGGCGAAAGAACTCTTCCATCACGCACCCAGCACGCGCCCGTCCGATGCGCCGACCCTGCCCCTCAACGGCCGCCGCGGTAAAGCACTTCCCTTGAACGGTATCTTGGCTGTGCGATGTTTGACGCGATTGCCAGGAGTGCTTTGATGAACAGCCAAGAACAGGCCTATCGCGAAGCGGAGGAGCGGATTGCCCGCGCGCACCAGGGAAAATGGCTTGTCCTAAACCTTTCCAGCGACGGAATGACACGCGGCTACCGCGGCGAACAGCACAGAGGTTTGCGTGGGCTGAAGTATCTGACCGTCATTCCGCCTTCGATTGGCGCCTGTGCCGCAATCGAGTGCCTCGATCTGCAAGGCACATCAATCAACGATCTAACGCCAATCCAAGATCTTCGCCAACTCCGCATTTTGTATTTGAGCTTCTGCCCCGTTCAAAATCTGAGCCCATTGAGAGAGCTGCGGCATCTGCATACTCTCGATTTGTATGGATCAAAAATAGATAATCTTAATGTACTAGATCAACTACCAGATTTAAGATTCTTAAATATTGGAGATACTTCAATCACTGATCTACATCCTCTACTACATTGTCAAAGATTGAAAAACGTGTACTTTAAAGGCACTTTGGCCTGGCGTAAAAATGCCGAACTGCGGCACATTGCGTCGGTTCCAGATAGTGCAGAGCGCTTAAACCTGCTCCGCGACTGGCTGCGAAGAGAAGTGAACGTACCGCGCGTGCCGGCGCAGTCGGCGGGGGGCATTCGGTACGGGGCGAGCGAGACGTTTCTCGAGCCGTTGCGGGACGACCAGGTGGGGGCGGCGGCGGCGGCCTTGCATCCCCAGGTCGTGCGCAAACTCTCTCTGTTGGGCGAGCGGGTCGGCCGCAGCAAGGCGCTCGGCACCCTGCGCGAGAGCGTGGAGGCCGCTCTGGCGCTGCTGCAGCGGGACCTGGACGCCATCGCGGCCGAGGCGGCCGCGATCTGGGTCTATTCCCAGGACATCGCGCTGGAGCTGGAGCGCGACGACGGCGCCCAGCGCGACAGGGCGATGATGAGCGAGCCGCTGCCGCCCGACGCGCGCATGGCGCTGGAGGGCGTCGTCTCGATTTTCCCCGTCTTTGCCCGCCAGTTTCCGGTCTGCCGCGAACTGGACGACGAGCAGGCGGCATGGCGGCGCACCCGCGAGGTCGAGGCGGTGGTCGCCGACATCGTCGAGAGCGCGGCGCTGAAAGCAGTGATCCGCGAGACCGTGGCCGAGCTCCTGCGCCATTATACCCCGCCCGCCGGCGAGGGCGTGCAGGCCGACAAGAAGGCGCGCGCCGGCGTCGTCTCGGCGCGCAACCTGGTGATCGCCGCTGTGGCGGCCGTCTGCGGCGCGGCGGGCACGGCCGCATTGCCGGCGGTCGAGGTGGTGAGCGAGGAGGTGGGCCACGCAGCGGTCGACGCCGTGGGCGGGCGCGAGGCGCTCAGCCGCAAGATCCACGACTGGATCACCGACGAGAAGACGCCGATCGAGGCGCTGCTGGCCGACGCCCCGCCCGACATGCGCCGCGCGATCATGGACAACATCCGCGCACTGAAGGACGGGCCGGCGCCCTGGCAGTCGCCCCCGCCCGAGCGCAAGCCGCCGGGCTGAGAGAGCCGCCCGCGCCCGTCAGCCCGACCCAGACGCAGACCCAAAGGCAGACGCAGACCCAGGCGTGGGCGCAGCCGCGCCCCCGGCCGCGCGCGCGGCGATCAGGGCCAGCATCTCGAACATCAGGTACGAGGCGACCATCGCGGTGATGTTGTTGGGGCTGTCCTTGGTCGGCATCAGGCACACCACGTCGCCCCCGATCACGTCGAGCCCGCGCACCGCCCGCAGCAGCGCCATCGCCTCGTCGACCGAGAAGCCGCTTTCGCCGGCCTCGAGGTTCGAGACCGCAGGCGCCACCGTCGGGTCCAGACTGTCGAGATCGAAGGTTATGTAGATCGGCCCGTCTCCCAGCCGCTGGCGGACCAGCCGGCAGGCAGCCTCCAGCCCGATCTCGCGAAACCGCGCCATCGTGACGACCTCGTAGCCCAGCGTGCGCGACGGCGCGAGCCAGTCCAGGCTGCGGGTATGGCCGCGCAGCCCGATCTGTACCGAGCGCGCCGGATCCACCCGCCCCTCGCGCACCAGGTACGAGGCCCAGTGCGCAGCGCTATCGCGCGCGCCCATGAAATGGTCGAGCTGGTCGAAGGTGTCGGTGTGGGCGTCGATGTGCAACAGCCCCGCCGGTCGCCCGCCCGTCAGCGCCGCACCCTCGCCCGCCACCGCGCGCAGGATCGCGCCGGTGATCGAATGGTCGCCGCCGATCGCCACCGGCCGCGCACCCGCCGCGTCCACGGTGCGGAAATGCTTGCTGATCCGGGCGATGCAGCGCTCGTTGTCGTTGCCCTCGGGCAGCAGCACATCGCCGAGATCGTGCACCCGGAGTACCTGCCACGGGTCGATGCCGAAGGGGCCGTGGACCCGCCCACCCAGCAGGCCCGAGACATGGCGCACCGCGCGCGGGCCCAGGTGCTGATCGCGCTCGGTGGTGCCGTTGCCGGTGGAGTGCGGCACGCCGACCAGCGCCACGTCGCAGGCCGCGGGATCGGGGTCGTGGGCAGCCCCCAGCAGCGTGGGCACGCCCCACCAATAGGTCCCGCGCACCACGCGGTCGTGGATGTCCTCAGCCATGGCGGCCGGCACGCAAGCGCCCCCGCCCGTCCGGGCGAGGGCTGTGATCGGGGTCTCGGCGGCTCACTCGGCCAGCCAGTCGCCGTACTGATCGTTCTTATCTTTCAGGAACTGCGTCGGCTGGATACCCCACTTCTCCTCCAGCGCGATCAGCGCGCCGGACTGGTGCCAGGCGTACTGCATGCCCGACATAAAGCGGCCGAACACGCACTCTTCCTCGGCCTTGGGGACGGCCAGCGCCCAGGGGTTGTCGTCCTCGGACTGCAGCGGCATCTCGAAGTCGTCCCAATTGCCCGAGGCGAGGTCCGAGCCGATCGAGCTGTCGTCATAGACCCAGGCGATGCACTTCTTGTCGCGCAGCGCCTGCTTGGCCTCGGCGTTGCCGACGAAGGCCACGATCTCGGCGCCGTACCGCTCCTCGACGATCTTGTTATAGAAGGCGCCCTGCTTGCCGCAGACCGGCTTGCCGCGCAGGTCCTCCCACGAGGTGAGCGCCAACGCCTTGGGGCTCATCACGTTGGTGCCGGAGGTATAGTAGTTGGGCCCGACGATGCCCACCAGCTCGCGCCGGTCGGGGCGATCCGACATGGTGGCGATGAACATGTCGACCTTGCCCTGCTCCAGGAACTGCATGCGGTTCGAGGACTGCACAGCCACCAGTTCCAGATCGACGCCCATCGTCTCGGCCACGTTCTTGGCCATGTCGATTTCCATGCCGACCAGTTCGCCGCTCTCGTTGCGGAAACCCCACGGCTTGTAGTCGGCCTTGACGCCGATCACGATGGTCCCGCGGTCCATCACCTTGGACCAGGTGTCGTTGGTGCAGGCGGCGGCGACCGGACCGCTCAGCATGGCGGCGATGGCAAGGCCGCTGACGGCGGCGGTGGCAGTTTTTCTCATGGCTGTCCTCTCCCAGGTATCGCGGCACGCGGCGTGCCGGTCGCAGCGCCCGGGTCGGCGGAGGGTGACGCCGGCGCGTGCAGAGCCTCCACCATACCCGCGCGACCTGTATTGAGAACCACCCGTCGCAACCCCCGGTCGATCCGCCACCCCCACCGGCTGTGCCCAGGCGCTGCCTCCGACCGCCGCCCGCGACGGCTGCCCCACCCGCTGACCACGACCGCCACCCACGACCACCTCAATCGGCACCGGGCCCCCTCCGCCTCGCCACCGCGCAGGAAGCCCGCGCCGCTGCCGCGCCGACCGCACCGCGCAAGGTCAACTATTCATGGATGGGGGTGGTGGAGGGGGTTGGATTCGAACCAACGTACCGTTTCCGGGGCGGATTTACAGTCCGCTGCATTTGACCGCTCTGCCACCCCTCCGAGGCCGGCGTGGGCGATGCCCGGAGACGCTTCCAGGCGTTGCCCAACGGCGAAGCGCGGTCTAGGCACAGGCGCATACGGTGTCAACTGCCCGACCGTGCAAGGCCTTACAGAGGACCGCCACGCGGTGTGGGCCCGATGCCGGTCCTGCGTCCTCGACACCCCGTTACCCGCAAGACCCGAGACCCAGAGCCGACATGGACGACTGCCCAGACGACTGCCCAGACGACTGCCCAGACGACTGCCCAGACGACCGCCCAGACCATGGCGCCGACGATGGCGCCGACGATGCTTGGGAGGACCGGGCGAGCGATCCTGCCACGCGCGCGGTGCCCGGGCGCGCCGGCGGTGGGGATTTTCGCGCGCGCCGCCGGGACGGGGAAGGCCAACGCGGCGATAGAGAGCCCCGGGCCGGCAAGCCCCGGGCCGGCCCGGGGGCAGGCAAGCCGGGGGCCGGTCCGCGCGCGCGTGGCCCTGGCCGGGCTGGCGGCCGCCCGCCGGGCAGCGGTGCGGCGGGTCGCGCCGGGCACGGTGCAGGCGGCGAGACGGTCTGGCTCTTCGGGCTGCACGCCGTGAGCGATGCGCTGGCCAACCCGCGCCGCCGGCTGCGCCGCGTGGTCCTCACCCCCAACGCCTGCCTGCGGATCGAGGCGACGCTGGGCGAGGGGGCCATCGCCGCGCTGCCGCTGGCGGCCGAGGTGGCCGACCCGCGCCGCTTTCCCGCACCGCTGGACCCCGGCTCGGTGCACCAGGGCGCGGCGCTGGAGGCAGAGCCGCTGGACTGGGGCCCGCTCGACCAGCTGTGCGACCCCGCCGCGGCGCCCGAGCCGGGCGCACCGGCCACCGTGATCGCGCTCGACCGCGTCACCGATCCGCACAACGTGGGCGCCATTCTGCGCTCGGCCGAGGTGTTCGGCGCCCGCGCGGTGATCGCGCCCCGCCACCATGCGGCGCCCGAGAGCGGGGCGCTGGCCAAGGCGGCCTCGGGCGCGCTCGAGCGCCAGCCCTACGTGCGCCCCGTCAACCTCGGCGACGCGCTCGTGCGGCTGCAAGGCATGGGCTATCTGGTTGCAGGGCTGGACGGCGACGCGACGCTCGCGCTGCCGGCCCTAGCAGCCGAGGCGCGCGACCGCCCACTGGTGCTGGTACTGGGCGCCGAGGGTCCCGGCCTGCGCGCCCGCACCCGCGCGATCTGCGACCGGCTGGTGCGGATCGAGGCCGCGTCGGGCTTCGCCTCGCTCAACGTCTCGAACGCCGCGGCCATCGCGCTTTACGCAGCGACAGCCCGCAACCGTGGCATCTGACGACTAATCCCAAAGCCGATCACAAAAAAAACAGCCGGCTGCGGGTACCGCCGGGTTACGAAACCTTTGCCGATTTCCCATATCTTCCGGTGTAGGGAGCGGGCTGAACGACCCTCCCTGACACTCACTGTCCCTCGTTCCGACTTGACGCCCGTCGGTCAGCCGCCTAGCGGCAACGCCGACGGGCCCTTTTTCGCGCGTGATCGCGGGCCGCCAGCCACGGGAGCGCGGCCATGGCCATCCACCGCCACAGCGATGCCGAGATCGGCGCGATCCTGGCCCGCACCCGCACCGTGGCCGCCGTCGGCGTGTCGCTCAACCAGGTGCGCCCGTCCTACTTCGTCGCCCGCTACCTGGCGCTAAAGGGCTTTCGCGTGATCCCGGTCAACCCGCGCTACGCCGGCCAGACGGTGTTCGGCGAGACGGTGATCGAGAGCCTAGCCGCCATCCCGGCCGCGCTCGGCGCAGTGCAGATGGTCGACATCTTCCGCCGCTCGAACCAGGCCGGGGCGGTGGTGGACGACGCCATCCAAGCCCTCGTTCCCCGCGGGCTTCAGACGGTGTGGATGCAGATCGGCGTGGTCGACGAGGCGGCCGCCGCACGGGCCGAGGCCGCGGGGCTGACGGTGGTGATGGATCGCTGCCCCAAGATCGAGTATCAGCGCCTGCACGGCGAGCTGTCCTGGGGCGGCTTCAACTCGGGCATCATCTCGTCGAAACGGCGCTGAGCGCGCACCCACCCGGCCAACGCCGGTCTCGCGGTGCCCCGACGTCTTTCCCCGATCGCGGGTTGTCCGGCGGCCGCGCCCCTCTTCCCTTGGCCGCAGCCCTCGCCTAAGCGTGGCGGCGCACGAACGGGAGGCTTCCATGACCGACAAGAGCTACGGGTTCGATACGCTGCAGATCCACGCCGGGGCCAAGCCGGACCCCGCGACCGGAGCGCGCCAGACGCCGATCTACCAGAACACCGCCTACGTGTTCCGCGACGCCGAGCATGCGGCCGCGCTGTTCAACCTCCAGGAAGTGGGGTTCATCTACTCGCGCCTGACCAACCCCACCGTCTCGGCCCTGCAGGAGCGGGTGGCGGTGCTGGAGGGCGGCGTGGGCGCCACGGCCTGCGCCTCGGGCCACGCGGCCCAGATCATGGCGCTGTTCCCGCTGATGGGGCCGGGCGACAATCTGGTGGCCTCGAACCGGCTCTACGGCGGCTCGATCACCCAGTTCAGCCACGCCATCAAACGCTTTGGCTGGGAGGTGAAATTCGTCGACATCGACAAGCCGGGCGAGATCGCCAAGGCCTGCAACAAGCGCACCAAGGCGATCTTCTGCGAGAGCATCGCCAACCCGGTGGGCCACATCGCCGACCTGCCCAAAATCGCCGCGGTGGCCCAGAAGAAGGGCCTGCCGCTGATCGTCGACAATACCTCGGCCTCGCCGTACCTCTGCCGCCCGATCGAGCATGGGGCGACGCTGGTCGTGCACTCGACCACGAAATTCCTGTGCGGCCACGGGGCTGCGATGGGCGGCATGGTGGTCGATTCCGGCACGTTCGACTGGACCGCCGCAGGCAAGTACCCCTCGCTCAGCGCGCCCGAGCCCGCCTACCACGGCCTGACCTTCCACGAGACGTTCGGCCCGCTCGCCTTCACGCTGCACAGCCACGCGGTGGGGCTGCGCGATCTCGGTATGTGCCAGAGCCCGCAGGACGCCTTCGTCACCCTGCTGGGGATCGAGACGCTGAGCCTGCGCATGGAAAAGCACGTGGCCAACGCGACCAAGCTCGCCCAGTGGTTGGAGAGCGATCCACGGGTCGAGGAAGTCACCTACGCAGGCCTCAAATCCAACGCCACCTACAAGCGGATGAAGAAGATCTGCCCCAAGGGCGCGGGCGCGATCTTCACCGTCGCGATCAAGGGCGG